>CAXBIJ010000036.1:0-16356 GCA_963975675.1 uncultured Maribacter sp.
CGACATTTATGTTGTGAGTGGCGGGAATGAGTATACTGAGAATTCATCATTTTATCAAGATCGTATTTATTTAAATAATGGTGAAGGAAAATTTACCAAATCTAAAGACCCTGCGTTAGTTTCATTTGCTAAAAATGGTAAATCAGTAGATGTGATAGATTTTGATAAAGATGGTGACTTAGATATTCTGGTTGGTAATAGGTCTATACCTAATAAATATCCTCAACACAGTTCTTCCGTTCTTTACGAAAATGTAGACGGAACCTTAGTAGATATTACTTCCGAACATGCGCCTGACCTAAGTAATTTCGGTATTATAAATAGCATACTTGCCACAGATTATGACAACGATGGCTGGGAAGATATTATTGCTGTTGGCGAATGGACCGGCATAGGGTTCTTCAAAAACAATAAAGGCTCTTTTGAACTTGATAAAAGAAGTTTATTGAATGAAAAAGGTTGGTGGTTTTCTGTTAATGAGACCGATATTAATAATGATGGGTTAAAGGATTATATAGTTGGTAATGTAGGTCTTAACATTAAATTTAAGGCTAGTGCAGAGAAACCTTTTAAAATCTACTCCAACGATTTTGACAATAACGGCACCAACGATATTATTTTAAGTAAAGAATATAAGGGAAATTACGTGCCTGTTAGAGGAAGAGAATGTTCATCTCAACAAATGCCATTTATTAAAGAGAAATTTGGAAGTTACTCTTCTTTTGCTAATGCCACAATGAACGATATATACGGTGAAAATTTAGAGAAATCCTATAAAAAAGAAGTAACAGATTTTAAATCTATTCTATTAATAAATTTAGGCGATGGTAATTTTAATATTAGTAGTTTACCTATAGAGGCTCAACAATTCCCCATAATGAACACCACTTTTTATGACATAAACCAAGATGGTTTTGAAGATTGTATAGTTATAGGCAACATATATGGAACTGAAGTAGAAACCCCCAGATTAGATGCAGTATCTGGCTTAGTATTGTTGTCAAATCATAAAAATGGCTATACGGCTATAGATTATGATAAAGCCGGTTTATATCTATCTGATGAAACTAAAGATTTGATAATTACAAATTTCAAAAACGAGCCACTCTTAATTTGCACAAATAACAATACTTCTTTACAGACGTTTAATTTCACATCAAATTAACTTTCGTTAAGAGGTGTATTAATTTAAATTTAGTAAGTTTATCCCAAAATTTTATTTTATGAAAAAGAATATTTATGTGCTTTTAATATTTTGCACAACTTTATCTGGTTATGCTCAATATGCAGGACAAGCATCCTCTAATATGTCTGCAGGTGGCGGCAGTGGTGCTACGGGACAAATTTATGATTTAATGGGTCCTATTAGTGAACGCAGTAAAAAGAATGCAGATATGTATTCAGAGTTTCAAGGATCTCCATATTTATCTAATACATTTTTACCAACAACAATGTTTTACGGTGATGAAAACATGGGTAATATCTTTTACAGATATAATGCATTAAATGAAGAGATTGAAATTAAAAAATCTAATTCAGAAGAAGCACAAATTCAAAGTTTATCTAGAGATAAGAAAATAAATATTATTTCTGATGGTAAGAAAATGAGCTTTAAAACTTTTACAACTTCTAAAAACAGTACCGTTAACGGATATTTAACCGCAATGATTGATGGTAAAAAATATGATTTATATAAAAGAAGTTACGTAAAATATACCGAAGGGAAAGCAGCTGCTAATTCTTTTGTAAAAGCTGTACCAAGTAGATTTTCACAATTTACAGAATACTATTTTCAAAAAGATGGTGTTGATAGAATGGATGAGATTAAATTAAAAAACAGTCAATTACTTAAATTGATAGACGCTTCGAAAAAAGCTGACCTAAAACAGTTTTTAAAAGATAATGATCTAAATATTAAAAACGAGCAAGACTTAGTTCAGGTTTTCGGTTATTTAAATAATTAGATTTTTTAGTATTTAATAGTAAAACAGCTCAACAATAGTTGAGCTGTTTTTATTTACCTTTGCCCCATGCAAAAAACCACTCAAATTTATGGCTTAAGAGCCATTATAGAAGCTGTTAATTCAAACGAAGAGATAGATAAGGTATTTCTACAAAAAGGTCTTAAAGGAGACCTTATGAAAGAATTAGAAGGTTTATTGCGTAGAAATGAAATCAACATGGTGTATGTGCCCGTTGAAAAACTAAACCGCTTAACAAAAAGCAACCACCAAGGTGCTGTTGCTAACATCTCTCCTATTTCGTTTCATACCATAGAAGAACTTGTTGAAAAGGCTAACGAAAAGGATGGTCCTGCCCTATTTTTGCTTTTAGACCAGTTATCTGATGTTCGTAATTTCGGTGCAATTATAAGAACAGCAGAATGCACAGGTGTTGACGGAATTATTGTACAAAAGAAAGGTGCCGCCCCTGTAACCGCTGACACCATAAAAACATCGGCTGGCGCTGCATATAAAGTGCCAATTGCAAAGGTTGACCATTTAAAAGATGCCGTTTTCTATCTACAAGCTTCAGGAATTAAAATAGTTTCAGCAACCGAAAAAACAAATGACTCGGTTTACGACATATCGTTCAAAGAATCAATTGCTATAGTTATGGGTGCTGAAGATCGTGGTATTACGCCTTCTATTTTAAAAGCTTCTGATTATCGTGCTAAACTACCTTTACTTGGTGAAATTGAATCACTAAACGTATCTGTAGCTTGTGCCGTATTTTTATATGAGGCTGTTCGTCAACGAATGCAATAGACTATTCTTTCTCATTTATTTGTTTACTAGCTTTATAGATGTAATTCACTTTTAAATTATCATCTTCAGAGGATTCTTCTATTGTGGGCAGTTCCCTAAAATTTCCTTTCTCATCAAAATGTTTTAAGAACAAATCTTCCTCTTCATTAAAATCTTCCTTCTCCCATTCAAACTTTTTAGGTTTTGGAATACTTGCCTTAATTACACTTGCTAGTAATAAACCCGTAAGAAAACCAGCTAAATGTCCTTCCCAAGAAATACCTTCTTTAACAGGAAAGATGTACCAAAGTAAACTACCATAAATAAAAACTACAATTAAAGAAAGTGCTATAAGTCTATAATAAGAACTAAAAATACCCTTGAAAAATATAAAACTAGCAAGCACATAAATAAGTCCACTTGCACCGATATGATATGATGTGCGGCCAATCAACCATGTTAGAAAACCTGATATTAGAATTCCATAAAGTACTATTTTCCAAGCCACATCCTTATAAAAATACCATAATGCAGTAAGTAGGACCCCTAGTGGAATGGTATTATTATATAAATGTTCTAGTGACCCATGTATAAAAGGACTAAAAATAACACCTTGAAGACCAGAGAGCGTTCTTGGCATCACACCCATTTCATTGAAATTTACTCCCATAGCTAATTCTAGCCAATACACCGCCCAAATAATAATCATAGCCAATAGTGGAATTGCCAAGACTTTATTTGAAAATTTATAATGTCCCATTTCTGACATGAGCTTTCTTTTGAATTGAATTTACAATTATGTAGCCAAATTATCGAAATTGGTCAAATTGTCACACGATGTTTTTGTAAAGTTATCGATTGACTAACTTAGAATTATCTTCTCTTTTAAGATTATCATACTTTTGTACTATGAACGAACCTTTAGCCGAACGTGTACGCCCTAAAACACTAGACGAATATATTAGTCAACACCATTTAGTAGGTGAAAAGGGGTCGTTAACACATCAAATTAAAAAAGGAATAATTCCTTCACTCATACTATGGGGACCTCCTGGAACTGGAAAAACTACCTTGGCCAATATTATAGCAGAAGAGAGCAAACGTCCATTTTATGTTCTTAGCGCCATTAATAGCGGAGTTAAAGATATTCGTGAAGTAATTGATAAGGCGAAGCAGGCTGGTGGCTTATTCACCTCTAAAAATCCTATTCTATTTATTGATGAGATACACCGGTTCAGTAAATCTCAACAAGACTCTTTATTAGCCGCAGTAGAAAAAGGTTGGGTAACTTTAATTGGTGCAACTACCGAAAACCCAAGTTTTGAAGTTATACCTGCATTGTTATCTCGTTGCCAGGTTTATGTTTTAAATCCTTTTGGGAAAAAAGATTTAGAAAATCTAATTACTAGGGCAATGGATAAAGACCGATTGCTCCAAACCAAAAATATTAAGCTTAAAGAAACAGAAGCCCTACTTCGTTTATCAGGTGGTGATGGTAGAAAATTGCTAAATATTTTTGAACTGGTCGTTAATTCTGAAGACAATGACAATGTTATTATCACCAATGAATTAGTGCTTTCTAAGGTTCAAAAAAACACAGTGCTATATGACAAAACTGGTGAACAGCATTATGATATTATATCTGCCTTTATAAAATCTATAAGAGGTAGTGATCCCAATGGCGCCGTATATTGGTTGGCGAGAATGATTGAAGGCGGAGAAGATGTAAAATTTATAGCGCGCAGAATGCTAATATCGGCGTCTGAGGATATAGGTTTAGCAAATCCTACGGCATTGGTAATGGCAAACACCACTTTTCAAGCTGTGACAACTATCGGTTACCCCGAAGCACGTATAGTGCTTAGCCAGTGCGCTATTTATTTGGCAACTTCCGCCAAGAGTAATGCAAGTTATATGGCTATAGCTAAGGCACAACAAGCGGTAAAACAATCAGGTAATTTACCTGTACCATTACCTTTACGAAATGCCCCAACTAAATTAATGAAAGACTTAGGCTACGGACAAGAGTATAAATATGCCCACGATTTTCAAAACAACTTTGTAGATGCCGAGTTTCTACCCGATGAACTTTCGGGCACTTCTTTTTATAAACCAGGAAGTAATGCACGTGAAAAAGCATTAAGCGATTTCTTGAAAAACAGATGGAAAGAGAAGTATGATTTTTAGAATTTTATATTCAATTCTTCTTGAACCAATTTTTCATTCTCATAATACTCAAAAATCCAGTTTCCCTCTTTCTGATATACGATTCCGTTTTTAGTATCGGTTTTGCCCATAAATATAGTATCAGATGAGCTCTTTAGTAAATACATTCTTACTTTAGGTGTACTATCAACCAATTGAAAGCCAACGTTGGTTGCTTGGGCATACCAAATATCGTCAACGTTTAGCTTTTTTAATTCTACTTTCTTAAAAGTTGTTGTCTCCTTTTCAACTTTTTTAATATTTGAATCCACGGGTGAATTATCTTTGTAGTATTGAGTTGACTCTGTAGCTTCTTCAGAAACAATTTTTGAATCAACACCATTTTCTTCCACTTTTACCGACTCTTTACTACTCATTTCATCAACTTTATCTTCATCAAGTTTTTTAACATCATTTCTAAAACTAACCGTAACAGCTTCATTCTTCTCACTCTTTCCATTATATGCATAGTCAGTATCATTAAAAGAACGCATAGCCTCTCTAATTGACTCCGTATACGCCGCCTTAAATTGTTTTTCTTTACTAGTACCTTCCATGGAAGTAAAAACGATATTATTATTACAGTCCTTTAATACTATGCTTGTCTTTGTAGTAAACAAATTGCCAGCATCTTGTAAATATGTCATTAAACCTAAACACCTATTTGAATTTAAATCATTAGGCAAAGCATCATCATAAACGACATTGAACCCCTTTCCAGTAAAAAGATATTTTATTAATGTACTCGTCTGAAACTCATTCGTTTCTTTAAATGAATCGAACTTTTTAGGAACGATAATATATTTATAATCATTTAAATTAGTTTGAGCATATGCTGAATAACCAATACAAACAAATAGTAATGCGATAATAGTTTTCAAAACTTCTATAATTTTAAATTCGAGGTAATATATGAAAAAAGCGTGCCAAAAAAATATAATTGGGTGAAGAAGGTAGACTACTTATTGCGGCCCCATGATATAATATTCATACCTAGCTGAAATGAAGCATAGTTCGTTGCGGCTATATTCTTATAAGAAAGCAAATTATCTGCAATTAAGTAAAAGTTTACAGGCCCTGCTTGTAAGCTCATACCTAGTCCCACATTCGTGTAACTGAACTTATCTACCGTATACGTTCCTTTTAGCGCTAAAAAATTACCCAACCTACGCGTATAAAAACCGGTAAGAGCAATTTGCGGACCTCTAGGCCTATTAATCATATATAACTGACCACCGATTGAATTTCTATATCTAGTTCGAAGTTCACCACCACCAGTAGACCCAGCAGTACAATCACAATCTAATTGCCCACCTTCATTATCGACAGGCTCTCCAAAATCATTTCGAATAGATGCATATAGCTTTGTTGGCCTAAATGTGACATAACTACTAGTCTTAGTTTCAAAAGGAATTAAAACTTCAACTTCATCTACTAAATCTTGCCAAAAATCTCTATTTAAACTTCCAAAATTTTCTAAAATATCAATCTCTATGCCTTCAACGGTTGCTTTTCCGTTTAGGCTATAACTTTTAGCATCGTTACTATGATATATAAAACCCAAATCTAGAACACTACCCGTAATTGTCGTTCTTTCGCTTAAATGGTATGTGAAACCCACATCAACTCCCATACCTAAATCACCACCTAAAAAAGCTCTTTTCGCAAATTGAGCTGCAGTTGAATTTGAACTTCCGGCATCGCCTAAAGCTTGAAATCCAGAAGTATGCAACATTAAATCAGCATCTAATGTTGTTGCTATCCGATTATTTTGACCTAAATTATTCACCAAATAACCTTTATTCGACGTAGAGTTATAATCTACGATACCAGAATAAATTTTTCCTCTTGCACCTACCGTTAAATTTCTATCTACCTTTTTATTAATTCCAAAATGAAACACATTTACCATCGAACCTCTTGACTTCAAATCACCTAAATCAAATTCTCTATTTAGTTGGTCTGCATTTCCATCAAAGATTAAATAGGCATAATCTTGAGGCCAAAAAGTGATATTGTCCATTTCTAAATAACCTCCGAAAGAATAAAATACACTAGGGTCATTACTTCTAAACCCTCCATTAAAATATTCTAATTGCACGGTAGAACTAAATTCATCGTTTGGTTTTAAAACATTTAATACTCTCTCTCTAACTTTTACATTAATATCTATACCATCATTAGCAAAAATATCATTTATAGAAATTCCATTTGAACCCACATAACCAGAAACACCAGATAATAGTGGCACACCAACGTACCATTTAAAATCTGTTTCCATTCCAGGGTTTAATAAAAGGGATTGAGGAATCTCATTAAAATCATAGAGTATTTGTTTATTTTGGGCAGAAATACCCATAGTAAGCATTAAACTACCTAGTAATAAGTAATTGCTTAATCTCATTTCAATTCTAATGTGAATTTAGCGCTAGAACGAAGTACTATTGCAGGATTTTCAAAAGTTGAAGTGCTACTACCATCTCCTAAATTAGTGGCAGTCAATCTTATTTTCGAAGTATTTTTAATAATATCAAGACTTTTACCAGTAGGGCCATAAGAAACATCTCTTATTAAAGTAGACGTTGGCGCTGGATCCATTCTGAACTCTTCTGAATCTAAAATATTTTCGTTTTCATCAAGAAATTCAAGCCTTATTTCAATAGGTTTACTTGTCGTATTTTCAAGCTCATAACTAATAACACCCGACAGTACCCTTTCTGCAAAAAAAGGTTCTTCAAAAGCATCAAAATTAAAATCTTGAGTAAAAAAACTGAGCCCCGAAACTCTATTTATAAGGCTTTCTTGAGCCTTTACGTAGAAAATACTAGTCTCATAAGTAGGCGTTATCACTAAATCGTCTAGCTGGTCAAAATCTTGCTTTTCAGAACAAGACAATGCCATAAGGAGGCCAAAAACCACAGTTACTAAAATACGAAAGACTTTCATTTCTAATTAATAGATTACATATTACAAGGCTGAACCCTGTAATAGTACTAACTCTATAAATAGGATTTTATTTCTTGTAAATCGTAAATAATGGGCGCTTCATTATGACTTTCTTCTCTATGGGCGTTAAAATGAATTGTATGCAGACCTACTGCTTTTGCGCCAAGAATATCTGCCTCTAAACTATCGCCTATCATTAAAGAAGTGTGAGGTTTGGCGTCAGCCCTGTTCAAGGCAAGATTAAATATTATAGGGTTAGGTTTTTTAACCCCTGCCATTTCAGAATTTATTACGTGATTGAAATAACCATAAATACCTGAATTTCTTAATTTTTTATCTTGTATTTCTTGAAACCCATTGGTAATAATATGCAGTTTATAATTTGGCTGCAAATAGTCTAGAACCTCAATAGTATTAGGGAATAGATTATTAAATGAAGAAAGATTATTAATATATTCTTCGGATAAAATATTGATTAGTTGGTCTGAAATAGGGTAACCAATAGTATCAAAAACCGATTTCAACCTTTGATATCGCAATTCTGATTTGGTTATTTTTTCTTCACGATACATTTTCCAAAATTTCAGATTTGCAGGCACATATACTTCTAAAAAATCTTCAATCTCTAAATTTACTTGTTGCTCAATAAAAATCTTTTGAAAAGTGAATGCAGAATTTTTATCAAAATCCCAAAGTGTATGATCCAAATCGAAAAAAATATCGGTAATCTTGTTTTTAAACATGTTGTACTTTTACTATTTCAGCATACAATGACATCCAATCTCTATCGTCCTTATTTCCTAAAAGTTCATTTGAGAACATTACAATGGTAGTACCATTTACTCTTCTAACCTCATCTGTTATTTTTTTTACTTGTTGTAATATGACCTCGTCCTTTTTAATTCTAGACAAGGCATAATCATGAATAGCAAAAGGGTGTACTTTAATTGGTTGTTTTACTTCTAGGGGAATATCATAAAACTGAAACTCGGTACACGTACCTGCCCTAAACCCCAATTCATAGGTGTATCCCATGGTATAGTCATCAGTAAATTCTGCGGTAATTAAATTACGGTAGGTTTCGGGCACATCTACCCTATTATAGCGCATTTTAGAACTATTGACAGGTCTATTGATAACCTCTTCTAAATTGGCCTTTTCTTTTTTTAATAATTCAAGATCTGTGAAAGAACTGTACGAGGCCGCCAAAGATACAGGGGCATAATCGGCAACATATTTTATTAACGACTTAAACTTCATGCTATTAGTAGAAACGTTCTTATCGTATTTCGAGTAATCAGCAAACTGAAAAAAGAAATTGCACTTTACTTTGTATTTTTTATGTAAAGCTATTAACTCTTCATAATTGTCAAAAGGATCTTTCATTCGATTTAGACCAACCGAAATTCTATCAACAACTCGCTTCAATTTAAAGGTACCAAAGTCCATTATCAAGCCAGCTAAGCCACGCACTATTCCTCTATTGGCATAACAATGCGAGGTGGCAACATCTAAGACAGAAACAAAATCATAGCCTTTAATTTTATATTCAAAATCTTCGAAACGCTCTTTTAATGCCTCTAATAATTTATAGGCCCATATATCGACAACAGGTTTCTGAAGAAAGCCATTTTGATAAGCGATACTATCTTTTGGCGAAAATCTACTATGAATATCTTTTACATGAGGTAAATACTCCTCGTATCTAGAAATTAGAAAAAAACTTGCTGCAAAAACATCATAGGGAAGATTACTACGCTCACCTGTTGGAAAAAAACAAGGTGTACCCTCCCAATCTGCAATAGTTAATTGAATATCATTAATACCCTGTTCAAATAACATCTCATTACTTCGTATAAAAAACTCATTCTGTAAAGGCTGTTTGGTGTACGTTATTTTCGGTCCAGTATGTTTTATAAATTCCTCAACTTTTGTTGTAAAATCTAACTCAACACCCAATATATTAACGAAAATATGCCTCATTATATAGGTAAGGCGCGGTGTTATCTTATGCGTATAAATTAGTAGCATTTATAGAATTTTTTCATCGGCAAAGCTATAATAACTTTTCTGAGTAATAATCAAATGATCCAATACCTTAACATCTAAAGTTTCACTAGCTGTTTTTATCTTCTGGGTTATCTGCTTATCGGCAGCGCTTGGGCGTAGGGTACCCGAAGGATGGTTATGTGCTAAAATAATAGCAACTGCCCCAAGTTCTAAAGTTTGTTTCATTACTAAACGAACATCAACCAAGGTGCCAGTAATGCCACCTTTACTTAATTGAGCCTTGTGTAGTACTTTATTGGAATTATTTAAAAAGAGAATCCAAAATTCTTCATGTTCCAAATCGCCAAGTATGGGCTGTAAAAGATGATATACATCTTGACTACTACCTATTTTATCAATTTTAGTAGCGTCTTCTCCCCTTCTTCTTCTTCCTACTTCTAATGCTGCAGCTATACTTACCGCTTTTGCCTCACCAATTCCCTTAAAGGTCATTAGCTGTTTAATTGAAAGTCTCCCTAGCTCATTCAGATTATTATCTACGGATGCCAAAATACGTTTAGAGAGCTCTACAGCACTTTCGGCCCTACTACCTGAGCCTATTAAAATTGCAATTAATTCTGCATCAGATAAAACCGAACGACCTTTCTGAACTAATTTCTCCCTTGGTTTGTCATCATCTGACCAATTTTTTATAGAGAACGATGTTGGTTTATGCTGCATTGGTTAAAGATACAGAACAAATAATTTTGTGGTAAATTTAAGCGTCAATTAAAAAGCTAATATGAAATCATTACTTACTGAAGACGGATATCAAGAAATAAAAGGAAGAATTGAACAACTTACCGAAAACGCAGAAAAGGGTTGGGGTAAAATGTCTGTCGGTCAAATGTGTTGGCATTGTCAATACCCGCTAAAATTAGCGATAACCAATAAACCAAATACCTCTAAAGGGAATTGGTTTATAAAAACTTTTTTTAAGAAATCGCTATATAATGATAAGCCTTGGCGTAAGAACTTGCCAACAGCGCCTCAATTAAAAACGAAAGAAAATAAGGATTTCACTTCTGAGCATGAGATTTTAAAATCTCTAGTAAACGAATTTTATACTGTTCGAGACAGGGAAGAATGGTACCCACACCCTGCTTTTGGTGCATTTACCAAAGAACAATGGGGCCAAATGCAGTATAAACATTTAAACCACCATTTAACGCAATTTGGGGTTTAGAATTGGTTGTTCTAATAAGCTAATACTTACTTTTCATCAGCCATTAAATTCTGTAGCTTATCTAAATTGAATCCACCATAATTACCCGAACTCATTAACAACAATGTGGAGTTTTTATACTGCTGATTTTCTAAAAATTCATGAAACGATTTTGCATCGGTAAAAATCTTTAGGTCTGTTCTTTGAAAGGCTTCTGAGATTTGTTTTGGTGTAACTGCCTCTAATTTTTTAATAGCTACCGATTCTGGTAAAAAGAAAATAACCGCTTCATCGGCAGCGTCTAACGCACCTTTATATTCCTTTAAAAATTCTGGGTTAAAACTGCTGTAGGTATGCAGCTCTAAACAAGCAATTAGTTTTCTATCAGGATACTGTTCTTTTACCGCCTTTGTCGTTGCCGCCACTTTACTTGGTGAATGTGCAAAATCTTTATATGCAATGCTCGAATTGCCTTCTGCAATCTTTTCTAGCCGTTTCGACGCTCCTTTAAAAGTGGCAATTGCCTCATAAAAATCGTCTTCATCAACACCCATGTTCTGACAAATCCATTTAGCACCAGCCAAATTACTTAGGTTATGTTTACCGAATACTTCAATCGGCATAGGACCTTCAGATGTTTCCAAAAGAGTTTCACCATTTTCAACGCTATATTCCGGGGTTCTGTAAGGTAATTTACGAATGGCATTTTCTGAAGCCTCCACTACTTGTTTTACAGTTTCGTCTTCCACATTATAGGTAATGGAACCACCTTTTACAATACTGTCAACGAAAATTTTAAATTGCTGCACATAGTTTTCAAACGTTGGAAATACATTTATATGATCCCAAGCAATACCACTCAATAAGGCAATGTTGGGCTGATATAGATGAAACTTTGGTCGCCTGTCTATGGGTGAAGATAAATACTCATCTCCTTCTAAAACAATAAAATCATTGTCCTCGGTCAAATGCACCATTCGCTCAAAACCTTCTAACTGTGCCCCAACCATGTAATCAACGTCAATTTCATGAAAATTAAGTACGTGTAAAATCATAGAAGTTATTGTGGTTTTACCATGACTACCTCCAATAACTACTCTCGTTTTATTTTTAGATTGCTCGTATAAAAATTCTGGATACGAATAAATGGTCAACCCTAATTCTTGTGCTTTTAGTAATTCAGGATTGTCTGCTTTTGCATGCATGCCTAAAACAATGGCATCTAAATCAGTATTTATCTTTTCAGGAAACCATCCGAATTCAACTGGCAATAATCCTTTTGCTTGCAACCTCGATTTCGAAGGCTCAAATATAACATCATCACTACCTGTAATCTTATATCCTTTGTGTTCTAAAGCCAGTGCTAAATTGTGCATGGCACTTCCTCCTATTGCAATAAAATGTATTTGCATTCCCAAATTTTAGTTTTCAAAGATAAGTATTGTCCTTTGAAAATTGCGACCAATTTGTTACAGGAATAGAACATGACCGCAAACCCATACTACCAATTTCTATTGCAACTATTACAAGATAATTTAATCGTGTCTTCGTCAAGCTAAAGAGAGAAAAGTGTTTTCATTTTTGATATAACCGGTGAGACCATCTATTACGGTAAAAGTTTAAATAGATGGATTCTAGGACTATTCGAAATCCAATCACGTCAATATATAACGTAATGCCACAGTTGATCTCTCTCAAAAAAGGGCAGATTCAGCAAAAAAATTCTTGGTTAAAAATGGAATAGCATCCTATAGAATTGTATAACTAGGTTATGGGAAATCTAAACTCATTGTGGTATGCCCAACAGAGGCTGACTGTTCAGAAGAAGACCATGAATGGAACCGCCGATGCGAGTTTGTGGTAATTGGTTGAGATTATGAACCTAAAAAGCCGTAAACACATACTTAAATTTAGAAATCAAAAGCCTCATTGGATTAAACCACTGAGGCTTTCTTTTTGAGTCCGATTCTTTTATCTTAGTATTCATATACAAAAGATATGACACTAAATCTTTCCAACATTCCATCAAAAGAAATTATGCCAGGTTATCACGGCAAACTGGTACACTCAGAACACATGAGTATTGCCTTCTGGGAGGTAAAAAAAGACGCTAAAGTACCCGAACATGCACACATGAATGAGCAGATTATGCATGTTATGCAAGGTGATTTTGAATTTACCCTAGATGGCGAAACCAAAGTGTATCACACAGGTGATATTGTTATCATAGCCCCTTACAAAAAACATAGCGGAAAGGCATTAACTGATTGTAAATTGTTAGATGTTTTTAGTCCTACACGAGAAGAGTATCGCTAGTTGCAAATTATTAAAAACTAAAAAATGAACATATCACTTAAAAATAAGAAAGCATTAGTTGGTGGCAGTAGCGGCGGTATTGGCAAAGCAATTGCCCAACAATTGGCAGAAAGTGGAGCAAATGTTACCCTTATGTCTCATAGCCAAGAAAAACTACAAAACATAGTAGCCAATCTTCCAATTGACCAAGGGCAAGAGCATCAATACCTAGTAGTAGATTTTAATGATTTTCACGGATATCGCAACATTATAACCAATTATTTCGAACATAATACCATCGATATATTGGTCAACAATACCCAAGGTCCCTCGGCCGGTAGCGCGTTAGAAAAAAAAGTAGGTGATTATCAAGAAGCATTCGACCTACTCTTTAAAACAGTTGTTTTCACTACAGAATTGGCCTTAAAAAATATGATTGAAAATAATTGGGGGCGCATTATTAATGTGGCATCAGTATCGGTAAAAGAACCGCTTTCGTATTTAGCATTGTCAAACTCCATACGAGCTGCAGTAGTCACATGGGCAAAATCTTTAGCAACCGATGTGGGTAAGCATCATATCACTGTAAACAATGTACTCACTGGGTATTTTGACACCGACCGTATTGCACAACTCAATGCAAAAAAAGCAGAACAATTAGGAATTGAGCAAAGCGAAGTGCTAAAAGAAATGGAATCGAGAGTGGCAGTACAACGCATAGGCGACCCAAAAGAATATGGGTATTTAGCTACCTTTCTTGCCTCTGATAATGCAGCCTATATTACAGGTATAAATATCCCCATAGATGGCGGACTTTTGAAGTCACTGTAAGTCTAATTAATACTTATGATTAATGAAATTTAAACGGTTGCAAACGACAATAAACGCTTACAAACGCTTAACAACCAGCTACAAGTTAATAATATTTTTATGCTTGTCATATGAATTTTCTAAAGTCCATAACTCTGTATCATTTGATGATCAAAGACGTAAAGATGATTGGCATCAAATTCACGCCAGATAAGTTGATACAGAACTTAATTAAAGGTCTCCCTGACCCTAAATGGAGTCAACAGTATAATATGGCATATATACCCAATACTAAAGCAAATTTGGGTATTGTGTTTAATACCTTTAAAGGAGTGGTATGGATAAACTATAATCGCTTTTTAAGCAACAAACCTGTAAACACTAACAATGAAACGGTTGATGTACAATGGTTTAGAAACAGAGTAACTATACCCGAATATAGGCTTTGCCCAGAAGAATATTTATTAAAACTAGAACTAAAAAGGTATGCTAATAGTACCGTACGTACTTATGTTAACTTTTTTGAAATGTTCATTAACCATTATAAAGACCGAGAACTAAATACACTTGATGAAAGCGATATACGAGCTTATCTTCAACTGTTTATTCAAAAAAATGCATCTAACTCCTATTTAAATCAGATAATCAACGCAATTAAATTCTATTACGAAATTGTATTAGGTATGCCAAACCGGTTTTATGAAATAGAACGACCAAGAAAAGAGCACAAACTACCTACAGTTATTTCAAAAGAGGAAATTCTTGAAATAATAGAGAACACAACCAATATAAAACATAGGTGTGTTGTAGAGTTACTATATGGTTCTGGCTTACGGCGTAGTGAACTTTTAAACTTAAAAATTAATGATATTGATAGTAAGAGAATGCTGGTAAAAGTTGAAGGTGGTAAAGGCAATAAAGACCGCCTCACGCTTTTATCGCAGAATGCACTCGTAGATTTACGATTATATTTTAAGGAATGGAAACCTAAAGTATTTTTATTCGAGGGTCGTAAAGGAGGCAAGTATAGTCCTGAAAGCGTAGTGCAAATTGTTAAGCGTGCCGCAAATAAAGCAGGTATTAGACAAACTGTATCTCCGCACACTCTTCGTCATAGTTTTGCTACACATCTATTAGAATCTAATGTTGACCTGAGGCAGATTCAAGTACTTTTAGGGCATGGTTCTAGTAAAACAACTGAAATTTACACTCACGTAGCAACAAATACTTTTAAGACAATTAAAAATCCCTTAGATTAGGGTTCATATAGTACGGATATATGTAATTGTACATATATCCGTACGTTAGCAGCAATTAGATGAAAAAAGATAGTGACATAGAAAAAGAATTGGCTCAAACATTAATTCACAGTTTGACAAAAAGTCTATTTGCTTCCGGATTCTTTACCGAAGAAGACATTAAGGACAAAGATTCTCATCGTTTAGCGTTGAAACGAGTAATCGAAAATGGCGGAATTGATGCAATGACTATTGACTATACCCAAAGTCTAGTAACAAAAGCAAGAAATTATAGAAAATCAAAAGAATATGATTTATCAAGAATATGTTATGCAACATTTTTTGAACATCAAATCAATAACTTGATTCACTTATACTGTTTAAGAAACGAAATCAATAATAAAACTCAAACTGACATTATTCAATCAGTAAACATTTATGGGAAATTTACGTGGTTACTGAAACTAATGCAGTATCCTGATTTTAATACTAATCACAGAAAGACAATTAAAAACTTAGCAGATTCTAGAAATTCATTTGTTCATTATAAATGGAAAGATGAACCAACTTTCCAGAAAGATATTGATGATAAAAAAGAACAAGAAAAACTCGATATTGAATTTGACAAAATAGAAAAAGCTGTAAAATATTTTAAGACTTATTGTAGTAGAATTAAGTATAAAGGAAAAAAGGAACACATTAAGAATTTAGTAAAATAAAAGCTGCTAACACCGTGTATAATTCATTGCTAGTACTCGCCTACTTACGAAAATCCTCGCGGATTTTCTATTCGGTTTGTATTTGCTAAATTAGTTCCTTAAACACGCAACGAAATCATACACAAACACGTTAGCTGCAAGCTGAAAAAATGAACGATAAAAAATGAAAATCAGAAAAGTAA
>CAXBIJ010000037.1:0-16106 GCA_963975675.1 uncultured Maribacter sp.
CCTTTGTCTTTAGGTTTGCTTTCTCTTTGTAAAGATTCAATAATTTTTGACTCATTAATTGTTCTGAAAGTCTTTTTACTTCATCTTGGTTGCCAAGAACACGAGCAGCAATGCTATCCAATTCTTCTTCTTTTGGGTCTAATTGACCGAATTGAGCCATTTGAGAACGAATAAATCCTTTAGAAAATTCTTTCAACTCATCAAATTGAACCTGTAGCTCATTGTCGCGAATAATTTTACCTTCAATAAGCTGGTAGCGTAATCCTTTTTCAGATTTCGCATACTCTTCAACCGCTTGCTCCTCAGATATAGGCTCTTCGCCTGTCATTTGAATCCACTTAGTTAAGAAACCGCTTGGTAGTTCAAATTTGGTATTGTCTATAAAGTATTCTGTAACGTCGTTCAATAATTTTTGATCACTCTGTTGCTCGAATTGTTTTTCAGAATCTTCCTTAATTCGCTCTTTTAATTCCTTCACAGATTTTACGCTGTCAGGTCCAAAAAGTTTATCGAACAACTCTTGATTCAATTCAGCAGCTTCCCTTTCATTTATTTCAGAAATTGTAAAAGACACCTCTGTATCCAAAGATTCGGCCTTTTGCTTATCTATGCCTAAAGCACTTGAAAGCATATGGTCTTCATTGAATAATCCTTTAGTTTTTAATGTAATAACATCACCAACCTTTTTGCCTTTCAATGCATCTAAAGCTTTTTTGCTTTTTAGCTTGTCGGTTTCCAACATGGTCTTGTTATCGATTTCTTCAGCTTCGTTAGAAAAAGTACCACTAACTTCGTCATTTTTGCTAACTGCATCTTTGCTTACAAGTTTACCGTATTGCTTTTGAATACGTTCTACTTGCTCATCAATCATTTTCTTGTCTGCAACAATCTTGTATTGAGTTATTGCTTTGTTGGTTTTCAATGAAACCTCAAAATTTGGAGCTAAACCTAATTCAAATTCAAAAGCTAGTTCATCTTGGTTCCAGTCAAAGTTATCTTGTTGTTTTGGAAGTGGATTTCCAAGAACATCTAATTTCTCTTCAGTAAGATATTTGTTAAGATTGTCTTGCAACAATTTATTTACTTCATCAACCAATACTGCTTTGCCATATTGTTTTTTAATAAGGCCCATTGGTACTTGACCCTTTCTAAAACCAGGTATATTGGCTTGCTTCTTATAATCCTTTAAAATGGTATCTACCTTATCTTGGTAATCATCTTTTGTGATAGCAACTTTAACTACTGCATTTAAATCGTCTATCTGCTCTTTCGTAATATTCATTCCTTATTATCTATTTGCATGTATAAAATGGGATGCAAAAATACTATATTTTGCAAAGTCAACCAATTTTTTAAAGTATTGAATTTCAAATCAAAAGCAACTAAGACTTGTCTTCTTTTAACAATGAAAAAAAGATGGATTGTAAAAAGGATAACAATAGGCTAAAAATCAATGCCCACCAAATATTGCTAACCGCAAACCCTTCAATAAGTTTATCGGCAAGGAGAATAATTATGGCGTTTATAATTAGCAAGAACAGACCGAAGGTAACAATGGTCACCGGTAGTGTTAAGATTACCAATATGGGTTTTACTAAAAAATTTAATAAGCTTAAAACGACGGCTACTATTACAGCGGTCATAAAACTATCTACAGAAACATTGGGCAATACATTTGCTAAAATGATTACGGATAAAGCACTTAAAAGTATTCTCAGTATTAATTTCATATCTATTTGATTTAAAATTTGATTAATTATTTTATTGTTGAGTTAAAAAAGGTTAAAGATTTTTCAAGGAATTCTTCAGGATTTTCAGCATGTAACCAATGGCCTGCATTACTTATGGTTTCTACTGTGGCTTTAGGAAAATGCCTCTTAATTATTTCAGAATCATTTTTCGTTACATATTCAGATCGGTCACCTCTTAAGAAAAGTGTTGGACCGTTGTACCGATCAGTGCTATTAATGTTATCACCTATTTCTTCCATTTTTTCGCTCAAAACTTCTAGATTGAACCTAAAGCCCAATTTTTTATCTTCATTTCTATATAGGCTTTTTAGTAAAAATTGTCTTGTACCAAAATCTGTTATATACTTAGTTAGTTGGTCGTCTGCATCTTTCCGTGATTTTAAATTATTGGTGTCGATAGCATTTAAGCCATCAACTATTGTTTGATGATGTGGAGGATAAAATTTTGGAGCAATGTCGGCAATTAATAATTTATTTATTCTTTCGGGATAGCTACAGGCAAATTGCATTGCCGTTTTTCCTCCCATGGAGTGACCTATAAGAATCGTGCTTTCAATTTTATGATAATTCATGTAATTAAGAAGGTCATTCGAAAGAATATCATAATCAAAATCGGGAGAATGAAAGCTTTTGCCATGATTTCGTTGGTCAATCAAATGAACTTGAAATCCGTTTTCAGCGTAAGATGTGCCTAATGTTTTCCAATTGTCGAGCATCCCTAAAAACCCATGTAAAATACATAGCGGTTTACCTTCTCCTAAAATTAATGAATGTAAAATTTGCTTCATTTTAATCTATGTAAATACATGTTCACAACATTGTCAAGACCTAAATATAGTGCTTCACTGATAAGGGCATGACCAATAGATACCTCTAGTAAATTAGGGATATTTTTTGCGAAATATTGAATATTGTCAAGACTTAAATCGTGACCAGCGTTAATGCCTAAGCCTAATTCGTTAGCGCTTTTGGCAGCTTCAATAAATGGTTGTATTGCCTTTTCTTTATTTAGTTCGTAATCAGTGGCATAACTTTCGGTATATAACTCTATTCGGTCTGTGCCCACTACATTTGCACCATGAATCATTTTTGGGTCGGGATCGACAAAAATAGAAGTTCGTATACCAGCTTGTTTGAAGGTCTTGATGACATCGGTTAAAAAATCTTTATATTTAATTGTATTCCATCCTGCATTTGATGTAATAGCTTCAATAGAATCGGGTACTAAAGTGACTTGTTCCGGCTTTAAATCAAGTACTAAATCAATAAATTTAGGAATTGGATTTCCTTCTATATTAAACTCGGTTTTTACAATATTTTTCAAATCTCTAGCGTCTTGATAGCGAATATGACGTTCATCTGGTCTTGGATGTATGGTGATACCTTGTGCTCCAAAACTTTCTAAATCTCCAGTAACCTTTAATAAATCAGGTACATTGCCTCCTCGGGCATTTCTAAGAGTTGCTATTTTATTTACATTAACACTAAGTTTTGTCATTATGTCTTATTTACCTTTTAAGAGCATCAAAAATACAAATAAGGCACGCCTTTTGATATTATTAATTGTTATTTTGCGTTATAATCAAGACTATGCATATTCAAGAACATATCATTACTACTATTCCTGTATTTGAGATAAAGGATACTTTCGAAAAGGTATTAGATTTTTTTCAAGATACAACCTACTCACATGTGGCTATTGTTGAGGAAGGACGATTTTTAGGTGTTTTCTCAGAAAATGATGCAGAGGCATTGCTTCCAGGTACTAAAATTGAGGAGTTTAGATATGAGCTTCAAAGCTTTTTTGTTCGCGGTGAAACCAATTGGCTTGATATATTAGAAGCGTTTGCTCGAAATGAGGCTAATCTTTTGCCTATTTTGAATGAAAAAGAAGAAGTGGTAGGTTATTATGATCTTACCGATATAGTTACTGTTTTTATTGATACTCCGTTTTTTACTGACCCAGGTAGTATACTAGTTGTTGCAACTGGTATTAAAGATTATTCATTTAGTCAAATTGCCCAAATAGTTGAAAGTAATAATGCAAAACTTATTGGAGGCTTTATTACCGATACACAGAACGATATTATTCAAGTTACTTTAAAAATCACCGCTGAGAACTATAATGAGGTTGTTCAGACTTTTAGGAGGTATAATTATCATATTCTTTTTGGTAATAGCGATGATCAGTTTCTTGAAGATCTTAAGGAGCGTTCAGATTATTTAGATAAATACCTTAACGTATAGTATGAAAGTAGCTATATATGGCCAAACATATCAAGATAATGCAATAGAGTATCTAGTAGAGTTATTAGATGAGTTGCATAAAAAACCTTCGGAAGTATTTATAGAAAAGGATTTTTATGAGCTGTATAGTAAATTAGAATCTTCAAAAGCTTACCCAACTTTTACTATGGTTAGTGGGTTGAATACCACTTTCGATATGTTTGTTAGTTTTGGAGGAGACGGTACAATTTTGAGAGCAACAACATTTGTCAAAGATTTGGGTATACCAATTGTTGGCGTTAATACGGGTAGATTAGGTTTTCTTTCCACTTTTAAAAAAGAAGATGTTAGAAAGGTGGTTCAGGAATTTAAAGAAGGGGCTTATACTATTGTTGAGCGTAGCTTGGTTCAATTGAATACAAAGGAGCTTGACGTTGAATTTGGTGATCTCAATTTTGCACTTAACGAAATTACGGTTAGTAGAAAAGATACTACTTCTATGATAACTGTAGAAACATATTTAAATAATGAATATCTAACTTCCTATTGGGCTGACGGATTAATCATTTCTACGCCAACGGGTTCTACAGGGTATTCTTTAAGTTGTGGTGGTCCTGTAATTGTGCCAACTGCAAAATCATTGGTTTTAACACCAATTGCACCACATAATCTTAATGCTCGGCCACTCGTGATTTCAGATGATACTATAATACGTTTAAAAGTATCTGGTCGAGAGGAAAATCATTTGGTGTCATTAGATTCTAGAATTGCCTCTTTGGAAAATGGACAAGAAATTACGATTAGTAAGGCGCCCTTTTCTATTAAAATGATAGAGTATACTTCAGAAAGCTTTTTAAAGACCCTAAGAAATAAGCTGCTCTGGGGTGAAGATAGACGAAATTGAGCCTGGTTTTAAACAATAAATGACCTTAATCGCTGTTTATCTTTTGAGAACAAGAAAATTATCTCACTTTCTATTTTTAGTAGGGAATGGGCTAAAATTGTAAATAATAATTTATGCGTTACATAACGTTATTAATATTCATTCTTTCTTTTAGCGGACTTAAAGCACAGACCTATGAAGCAGGAATTTTTTTAGGTGGGGCTAATACCATTAGCGATGTAGGAAGAACAAATTATATTTTACCTTCTGATATAGCTTTTGGAGGATTGTTTAAATGGAATATTAGCAAAAGGTATGCATGGCGAGGTAGCTTAATGTATGGTAAGTTTACGGCAGATGATAATAAATCAAGTTCTACAGCAAGGCAGCAAAGAGGTTATGTGGTTGATAATTCTGTTTTAGAAGGCTCTGTCGGTCTTGAGTTTAACTTTGTAGATTATAATCTTCATAAATTGGGTCCGGCTTTCACCCCTTATTTATATACAGGTATCACCTATTTTAGATATGATTATGAATATTTTAATGGAGGTATTTTGCAAGAAATCGGACAAAAAGATGGTGCATTGGCTATACCAATGACGGCAGGTTTTAAGTATCGTATCAATCAGTTTCTTATTTTTGGGGCTGAAATAGGTGCTAGATATACCTTCACCGATAACTTAGATGCTAGTAATCCTAAAGGATCAAACTTTGAAGAATTCCAATTTGGGAATATTTTTAGTGATGATTGGTATGTTTTTTCGGGGTTGACACTAACCTATACATTTGGCCGAAAGCCTTGTATGGATTGTTTTGAGTAAAATAAAAATGAACGATATAAACGGTATTGATAAAACAAATGTTCCTAAGCATCTTGCTATTATTATGGACGGTAATGGTAGGTGGGCTAAGGAACGTGGTAAATTAAGAGTTTTTGGCCACGAACACGGGGTAAAAACCGTAAAGATTGTGGTTGAACAGTGTGCTCAATTGGGAATCGATTTTTTAACTTTGTATACATTTTCTACCGAAAATTGGAATCGTCCTAAAGTTGAAGTGCAAACTCTTATGCGCTTATTAGTATCTTCTTTGAAGAAAGAACTTAAAACTTTTAACAAAAATAATATACGTTTAAATACTATCGGTAATATTTCTGCTTTACCATCAAAAGCCTACAAAGAGTTAATAGAGGTAATGGGTCAAACTAAGCAAAATACAGGCATGACGCTTACTTTAGCTTTAAGCTACGGCGCTCGTGAAGAATTGCAATCTGCAGTAAAAGCAATAAGTGCCAAAGTTAAAAATAATATAATTTCAATTGAAAATATTGACGAAACCATTATTAATAACCATCTTTACACCCACAATTTGCCAGACGTAGACTTGCTTATCCGTACTAGTGGAGAACATCGGATCAGCAATTTTTTATTATGGCAGATTGCATATGCAGAGTTATATTTTATTGATGTATTTTGGCCCGATTTTAGGGAACATCATTTGGTAGAAGCCATAAAAAATTACCAGAACAGAGAACGAAGATTTGGAAAAACTAGCGAACAACTCACTTAAAGATATGACTAGGTTCATATCTTTGAACCACATTTTAACTACCTTTTTATTATTAACAGCCCTTATTGTCACAGCACAGGATTCAACCTATGAGGATGGCAAAAGCTACATTCTTGGTGGCTTAGATGTTACCGGGTTACAAAGTTATAATGAGCAAACGGTAAAAACATATACTGGCCTTAGGGTGGGTCAACCTATCACCTTGCCTGGAGAGCAAATTAGTGAAGTCATCAAAAAATTATGGGGACTTGAACTTTTTAGCGAAATTGAATTCTACATAATCAATATTGAGGATAACACAGTTTTCCTAGAATTGAATATAATTGAACGTCCAACGTTAACTAACGTTGTTTTTTATGGCGTTAAAAAAGGCAAAATTGAGGGTCTGATTAAGGATACCGATCTAAAGAAAGGTAAGAAAATAACAGAAAGCCTTATTTCAAACTCTAAAAATTATATTGCTAATAAATACAAGAAGCAAGGCTATTTAAATACTCAAGTAAATATAGCAACCGCTAAAGATACTTCTGATACTAATACTCAAAGTATGGTGGTCAATGTAAAAAAAGGCGATAAAGTTAAAATACGTAAAATCATATTTGAAGGTAACGAGCAACTTGGTGATAAAAAACTTCGTAAAGCTTTAAAAAGTACCAAACAGAAAAAGTTGGGTAGGTTTTGGAAGAAATCTAAATTTATTCAAAAAGATTACGATGAAGATTTAGGATTATTGGTAGATAAGTTTGCTGAAAATGGGTATCGAGATGCTAGGGTTATATCAGATTCAGTTATTAAGGTAGATGAAAATAATATTGACCTAAGAATAAAGGTTGAAGAAGGGGATAAGTATTATTTTGGTAATATTGATTTTGTTGGTAATACCGTATATACAGATCGTCAATTGAATCAAGTATTAGGTATTAAAAAAGGGGATACTTATAATGGTGTATTGTTGAGAGAACGAATTGCGGACAATTCTAAACCAGACCCTACCGATGTTACCAGTTTATATCAGAACAATGGTTATTTGTTCTCAACAATAAATCCGGTTGAGATATCTGCTGCGAATGATACTATTGATTTTGAAATTAGAATAATTGAAGGCAAAGAAACATTCCTTAATCATGTAACTGTTTCAGGTAATGATAAAACAAATGATCACGTAATTTATCGTGAACTAAGAACACGTCCTGGTCAAAAGTATAACAAGTCAGATATTATTAGAAGTATTCGTGAGTTAGGTCAATTAGGCTTTTTCGATGCTGAACAAATTACACCAGATGTTTTGAATGCCAACCCTAATGAGGGTACGGTTGATTTAGCATGGAAATTAGTCGAGTCTGGATCCAGCCAAATAGAATTGCAAGGTGGTTATGGTGGTGGTGGTTTCATTGGAACCTTAGGTCTTTCTTTTAGCAATTTCTCTATTCAAAATTTATTTAAAGGCGAAAAGTATAAGCCGGTACCTATGGGTGATGGTCAAACATTTGCATTGCGTTTGCAGGCTAGTAGAACCTTCAGGGTGTATAGTCTAAATTTTTCAGAGCCTTGGTTAGGGGGTAAAAAACCAGTTCGTTTTAACTTGAGTGTTTCACGAACGCAGCAATTTGCAGCTTCATATGGTAGAAATAGTAACATTGAAGTTAATAAGGATCAACAATTTTCTATTACGGGTGTTACTGCTGGTTTAGCAAAACGTGTGCAATGGCCAGATGATTTCTTTACTATTTCTCATTCACTTAGCTATCAGTTGTACGATTTTAGAAATTATAATATTGGCCTTTTTAACTTTGGTAATGGTAAGGCAAATTCGCTAGCGTATACTTTTGGTATCTCTAGAAATGCAACGGATGGTGGTCGTATATTCCCTAGAGGCGGCTCTAATTTTGAAATTACCGCAAAATTTACACCTCCATGGTCAGTATTTAGTAATAAGGATTATAGAGAGTTGCAGAATAGGTCAAAAGAGTTAGATGATAAGAAAAATATTCAGGGACTAACTGCTGCTGAAAATGTTGAACTAGAGAATATTGATCAAGAACGATTCAGATTATTAGAATATTATAAAGTTAAGTTTAAAGGTGACTGGTATACTACTTTAGTTGATAAATTGGTTTTACGTAGTAATGCAGAATTTGGTTTCTTAGGAAGCTATAACAGTGCTGTTGGTAATGTTCCTTTTGAAAGATTTTATGTTGGTGGTGATGGACTTGGAAACTTTACTTTAGATGGTCGTGATGTAGTTGCATTGAGAGGTTATGATAATCAATCTATTACCCCATATGCAATAGGTGCAACTTCGCCAGATGGTGCTCTGATTTATAATAAGTTCTCCTTAGAATTACGTTATCCATTAACATTAAAGCCATCGGCGTCTATTTACGGACTGGCATTTTAGAGGCAGGAAATGCCTTCAACAATTTTCAAGACTTTAATCCGTTTCAATTAAAACGATCGGCCGGTGTGGGGCTGCGAATCTTTATGCCAGCATTTGGTTTGTTGGGTATTGATTTTGGTTACGGGTTTGATGAAGATCTTAAACCACAATCTGCAGGACAAGGTCCGAGTGGATGGCAAACACACTTCATAATTGGTCAACAGTTTTAATTTTAATTGAAATTTAAGAATCGTCCTATGTGCTAATCCTTTCATTTTAAAAGTTTTAGTAAATTTGGCACGATATTTTCTATAGGATTAAATGATATCAACAATGAGTTCAAAAACAAAAGTTCTTTTATTAGTTTCGGTCATCTTTATGACTATGGGGAGTTTTGCACAAAGAGGTGTACGAATGGCTTATGTAGACATGGAGTATATCTTAGAAAATGTTGACGAATACCGAGATGCTACGGAGCAGTTAGAAGTAAAAGTACAGCGTTGGAAAGTTGAGATTGAGCAAAAGCAAAGTATTGTTGAGCAGATGAAGAAAGATCTAATGGCTGAAAAAGTATTATTGACGCCAGAGCTTATTGCAGAACGAGATGAAGAGATTCAGATTCTTGAAAAGGAGATGATTGAATATCAACAAGACCGTTTTGGGCCACAAGGAGACTTAGTTCTGCAAAAAAGAAGGCTTATTCAGCCTATACAGGATCAAGTGTTTAATGAGGTGCAGAAAATTGGTGTGAATAAAAAGTATGATTTTATTTTTGATAAATCTGCGGATGTTGTAATGTTGTATTCCGAAAAAAGGCATGATATCAGCGATTTGATATTAAGAGGCATTGCACGAACAAGAAAAGTAAGTGCTCCAAAGAAGAAAGTAGTTAATCGTAGTAGATTAGATGATTTTGAAGGAGAAGAGGAGTCAGAGGTGGTTAGTGAGGCATTACAAGAACGTTTAGACAAAGCTAATGAGGCTGCTGAAACAAGAGAGAAAAGTGCGGCAGACACAAGGTCTGAGCAGTTGAAATTAAGAGAAGAAAGAAAGAAGGCGTACGAGGAACGAAGAAAAAAATTGTTAGAAGAGCGTGAAGCTAAGAAACAAGAAAAATTAAAGGAGAGAAATAGCGATACCGATAATAAAGATAATAACGGTACTATTTAAATAGGTTTAACAACCATAAAAATTAACACTCAAATTAGAATTAAATTTTAACTCATGAAACAAGTAAAACAAATTGTGGTAGCCTTATTGTTGTTCGTAGCAACAACAAGTTTTGTAAATGCCCAAAGTAAGGTAGCTCATATAGATGTTACTCAATTATTATCGGCTATGCCCGAAATGAAGGCCGCAGAAGCTGAGCTTAAGAAATTACAAGAAACTTACAATGCAGATATTCAGGCGTCAATGACTGAATTGCGTAACAAGTTTACTCAGTATCAAAATGAAGCAGCTTCTAAATCTAAAGAAGAGAACGATAAAAGAGCTATTGAACTTCAAGGTTTTGAGAAGAACATTGGTGAGGCTCAACAAGCTGCACAACAAGAATTTCAAAAGAAACAAGCTGAATTGTTCGCTCCTATTTCAGAAAAGGCTAAAACGGCTATTGAAAAAGTTGCTGCTGCACAAGGTTTTGACTACGTTATCGATGCACAAGCAGGTGGTGGTTTAATCGTTGCAAAAGGAAAAGACCTTTTGGCTGATGTTAAAAAACAATTAGGTTTCTAATACAGACCTATAATGTAATGAAAAAGCCATCTATTTAGATGGCTTTTTTTATGTATATAATTTTCTCTTGATATTTGACCAACGTAATCGTCTAATAAATATTCCTTCTTCCTCACTTACTAAATAAGGAACTTTTTTTTGAGCTGCATGCATAAAGCCAATAATATTGTTTAAGAAAGAGGTTATCGATTTATTCTTAGCTGCCATTTTAATAGAAGCGATACAAGTAATTAAGAAACCATAGCGCATACGATACATCGCTTTTCCTTGAAGTCTTTTAGCGTTCTTATTATACGCCTTTCCTGTCGGTCTTAAGTGCTTAATTTTAAGGTTAGGGTCTGTTTGTGTAATGAACCCATGATACTTCGCTAGCAACTCATCAACGGTATCCCAACCCATAGCACTTTTCAATCCACCTATGGCTTTAAAACAAGCTTTTGAGTATGCTTTAAAAGCACCTCGTACATGGTCTTTATCCATAGGGTGATTTAGTTTCCAATCGCCAGAGGTATTTTGTTCATATATGAATCCGCCACATATTCCCAGTTTGGGTTCATTGCTAAAATTAGTGCTAATTACTTCAAAATAATTATTGGGTAGAATAATATCAGCATCTAATTTTACAATAAAATCAAAAGATTCATCCAAGACCTTAAAACCTTCCTTGAATGCATTAATAACTTTACTGCCAGGCATATGCTGTGTAGAAGAAATGATGTTCAATTTTTTAAAAACAGTATGTTTTAGGGAAAAATTATTTATTATCGTTTCGGTGCTATCTGTGGAGTTGTCATTAACAAGTACAACCTTTTTTGGTGGTAATGTTTGACCTAAAATAGAGTTTAAAGTACTTTCTAAATAAGCCTCTTCATTGTGTATAGGAATAACTATATAGTAATCCATTATAAGCATGCTTTATTACTTTCTAGTAGCGTAAACAATATAATATCTAGGAGTAAACAATCTCAATAATGGTCGTAGCCCTATTTTTTTAACGGGATTGGTCCATTTTTGTGAGTCCTGTATTTCCCAGCCAGCCTTTTCTAAAAGCCAATCAAATTGCCAATCTTCAAATTCATGGTAATGCCTATCCCATTTATCGGTCTTGCTTCTATATGCTGGCGAAAACCATAATTTTAAAGGTATACTGGCAACTAATTTTTTAGATTTAATGTTCGATAAGATATGTAAGGGGCCGAGTAAATGTTCAAAAATTTCAAAAGCTGTTACTACTTCGGCGTCTGTATCTACAACAATAGAAAAATCAAAATCTAAATCTTCACCAGTGGTATTTTTAACTTCATACCCATCTTTTACCATTATTTCGGTGAAGGGGTTTTTAACGCCTAAATCTAAAATTGATTCATTTGTGTTAATATGTTTTCGTAAAAAATGCAGCGTTTGCTCGTAGCGTTTATTCGGAAAGTTATTTTCGTACATGTTAGATTCTGTAAATCATTGCATTGACGTTCATTCCGGCGCCAACACTTGCAAAGATAACAACATCTCCCTTTTTAACTTCTTGATTTTCTAATTTACCATGCTTTATGAGGTCGAATAATGTAGGAATAGTTGCAACAGAGCTATTTCCTAATTTAGCAATACTCATAGGCATTATGCCTTCGGGCATTTCTTTGTCGTATAATTTATAAAAGCGTTTAACAATAGCTTCATCCATTTTCTCATTTGCCTGATGAATGAAAATTTTCTTAACCTCATCAATCTTAATTCCGCTTTTATCTAAGCATGATGCCATCGCTTTAGGAACATGGGTTACAGCAAACTCATATATTTTACGGCCAAACATTTTTATATAGTAGGTGCTATCCTCTTCGCTTTTATTATACGTATTGCCAAAAAATAGATAATTGGCTTCATCCATTGCGTATGTACCAGATTCGTGAGCTATAATTTCACCTCCTTTATTTGTTCTTTCAATTATTGCGGCACCCGCCCCATCAGAATAAATCATAGAATCACGGTCATAATCATCAACAACTCTTGATAATGTTTCAGCACCGATAACTAAGCATTTATTTGCTATTCCACTTTTAATGAAAGCATTAGCTTGAATCATACCTTCTAACCAACCAGGGCAGCCAAAAATTAAGTCATAAGCAACACATTTCGGATTTTCAATTTGAAGTTGATGCTTTACTCTGGTTGCTAAACTTGGTAGTGTGTCTCCTTGGGTTTTGCCATGAACAATGTCGCCAAAATTATGCGCTACAATTATATAGTCTAATGTTTCTTTATCTATTTGAGCATTTTTAATGGCTTTTTCAGCTGCAAAAAATGCCAGGTTTGAAGTAGTAAACTCGTTTGAAGCATATCTTCTTTCTTCAATACCAGTTATAGCTTTAAATTTTTCTATGATGACTTCATTACTATGTTTAAAAGTTGAGCCGTCAAGATTGAGAAATTCATGTTGGTTAAAATCCTTGTTCGTAATGGTCAGGGTGGGAATATAACTTCCTGTTCCTGTAATAGCTATGCTCATTTTAATGTATTGAATTGTAAATAAATATAATCATCTTCTTGAACTTTTGTATGCGTGCATAATAAATATTACGATGTTCAAGCTTAATGGCTTTAGGGAAACAACATTAAAAAAGCCTTTTTAATTTACTAAAAAGGCTTTGAAATAAAGGGCTTGCGTCGTTAATTCGTTTCCATGTAAGCTTCTATTGGTGCACATGTACATATCAAATTACGGTCTCCATATGCGTCGTCTACTCTTCGAACAGATGGCCAAAATTTATTTTCTATGATATAAGGAAGAGGAAAAGATGCTTTTTGCCTTGAATAAGGGAATAGCCATTCATCTGAGGTAATCATTTCTAAAGTATGCGGGGCATTTTTAAGAACGTTGTTAGGTTCATCTGAATTAGATTCATCAATCTCGGCACGAATAGAAATCATTGCTTCACAAAATCTGTCAAGTTCTGCCAAACTTTCACTTTCTGTAGGTTCAATCATTACAGTTCCTGCGACAGGAAATGACACGGTTGGTGCGTGAAATCCATAATCCATTAATCGCTTTGCAATATCAGTAACTTCAATACCATTATTCTTAAATGGGCGACAGTCTAAAATCATTTCATGTGCCGCTCTACCTTTTTCGCCGGTGTATAAAACCTCAAACTTGCCTTCTAATCTATGCTTAATGTAATTCGCATTTAGAATAGCGATTTTGGTTGATTGTGTCAACCCTTGTTCACCAAGCATTTTAATATAGCTGTACGAAATTAAACAGGCTAGTGAGCTACCCCATGGTGCTGCCGATATAGCAGTTATTGCTTTTTTACCCCCTGTTGCAATTACAGGATTACTTGGTAAAAATGGAACTAGTTGCGGGGCGACACATATTGGGCCAACTCCTGGTCCGCCACCTCCATGAGGGATAGCGAATGTTTTATGTAAATTTAAATGGCAAACATCTGCACCAATTGTCGCTGGGTTGGTTAACCCAACTTGAGCATTCATATTTGCGCCATCCATGTAAACCTGACCGCCATGGTCATGAATTAATTTTGTAATCTGTTTTATAGAAGATTCAAAAACCCCATGTGTGGAGGGATAAGTAACCATTAACGCGGCTAAATTATCTGAATAGAGTATAGCTTTTTCTTCTAAATCAGCAACATCTATATTTCCTTTTTCATCAGTTTTGGTGACAATAACCTTCATGCCTGCCATTACAGCCGATGCAGGGTTTGTGCCATGTGCTGATGAAGGAATTAGGCAAATATTACGTTCAGAATCTCCTCTTGATTCGTGATAAGCTCTTATAACCATTAAGCCAGCGTATTCACCTTGTGCTCCTGAATTTGGTTGAAGCGATGTATCTGCAAATCCTGTTATTACGGATAAATCTTTCGCAAGCTCTTTTAAAACCGTTTGGTAGCCTTCAGCTTGCTCAATTGGTACAAACGGATGAATATTAGCCCAATTAGTCATGCTAAGTGGTAGCATTTCTGTTGCGGCATTTAATTTCATGGTACAGCTACCCAATGAAATCATACTATGATTTAATGCTAAATCTTTACGCTCTAATTTTTTGATATAACGCATTAATTCCGTTTCCGAATGGTATGAATTGAACACCTTATTTTCCATAAAAGAACTAGTTCGCTGAATGTTCTCAGGAACTGAAGTTTCATTTAAAAGACTTGTAATTGTGGTTGTTTTTATATTTAGAGCTTCAGAAAATATAGCAACAATCTGATTCAGGTCTTTAAGTGATGTAGCCTCGTTTATTGCAATTGATATAGTATCGTTATCTACATAAAGAAAGTTAACCTCATTTTTTTCGGCAATTGGCTTTATCTTTTTAGCATCGGCTTTAATATTAATGGTATCAAAAAAAGCAGAGTTTATTTGATAGATGCCTAAATTTCCTAAAGCATCTACTAAGGTGACTGCGGTCGTATGAATTTTTGTTGCGATATATTTCAAACCTTTAGGTCCGTGGTAAACACCATACATACCTGCCATTACAGCCAATAATACTTGTGCGGTACAAATATTTGAAGTTGCCTTGTCTCTTTTAATATGTTGTTCTCTTGTCTGCAGAGCCATTCGTAAAGCAGGTTTACCATCGGTATCTTTAGTTATGCCAATTATTCTACCAGGTATACTTCTTTTATACTCTTCTTTTGTAGCAAAAAATGCTGCATGTGGTCCGCCATAACCTAATGGAATTCCAAAACGCTGCGTTGTGCCTACTACCACATCTACACCAAATTCACCAGGGGGTATCAATAAAACCAAACTCATGATATCGGCAGCAACGGCTACTTTTATTTCATTCTCTTTGGCTTTGGCTACGAAACCTGAGTAATCATTTACTTGGCCATGTTTGCCAGGGTATTGTAATAATGCGCCGTAAAAACCATCTCCGAAATCAAACTCTTCATGATTGCCAACCACTAATTCTATGCCTAAAGGAATGGAACGTGTTTTTAAAAGTGAAAGCGTTTGAGGTAATATTTCTTCTGAAACGAAAAATTTTAAAACTTCATTTTTCTTTTGGTCACGGTTTCGAACATCGAACAACATCGTCATTGCCTCTGCGGCAGCTGTACTTTCGTCTAATAAAGAAGCATTGGCCAGTTCCATACCTGTTAGGTCTGTAACGATAGTTTGAAAGTTAAGAAGCGCCTCTAACCTACCTTGAGCAATTTCGGCTTGGTATGGAGTATAGGCAGTGTACCATCCTGGATTTTCTAGAATATTTCGTTTAATGACTGAAGGTACTAAGCTTTCGTGGTATCCTAAACCGATATATGATCTAAAAACTTTATTCTTTTTTGATAGCTCTTCAATATGTGCTAAAAATCTATGCTCACTCATCGGAGCATCTAATTTTAAGGGTTCTTTAAGGCGAATATCTTCTGGTATGGTCTCGTAAATAAGCTGTTCCAGATTATCAACACCTACTGTATTGAACATTGAGTTTAAATCTTCTTCCCTAATGCCGATATGGCGCAGAGCAAACACGTCAGTCTTCATAGATGCTATTGTTATATAATGTACAAAATTACCACTTTTATGTGTGTAAATT
>CAXBIJ010000038.1:0-15754 GCA_963975675.1 uncultured Maribacter sp.
TTGATGGTTAAATCTCCAGTAACTGTATATGAATTATCATTCATAGGTTTTACGGAAGTGAAAACTAATTTAGAGGTAGGATTTGCATCTACACCGAAAAAATCTGCAGATTTTAGATGCCCTTCCAATTTTTCTTTTCCTTTACCAGATTCTAAATCATTATTGGATAAAGTCGTCATATCTACTACGAATTCACCGCCTATTAATTTCTTGCCTTTCATTTCTAAGAAACCTGATTTCAATTTAATTGAACCATTATGTTCCCCAGTTACTTTATAACCTTTCCAGGTTACATTGCTTTCGCTAACCTTTACTTGTTTCTTTTCGCCTTCATTAGGAGTAGAGGCTGCTGCTGTTAATCCGAAAACGGCTACTAAAGCGATACTTAATATTGATTTTTTCATCTTTTGAAATTTAATTGTTTGTGTATTAATTTATTTATATGTGTGTTATTATTTGTTCTCTTGAATATCGAACTTTTGGGTAATGTTGAGTTTCGTCATCATCAGCTCGGTAACCTATGGCTAAAACAACTGAAGCATTAAGGTTTTTATCATTAAGTCCTAGTATTTCATTGTATTCCGCTTCGTCGAAACCTTCCATTGGGCAAGTATCTATCTCCATTTCAGCTGCTATAGTCATAAGATTACCTAGCGTAATATAGGTTTGATCAGAAGTCCATGATTTTTTTTGCTCGTCAGGAAGATTTAAAAGTGCACCTTTCATCATTTGTGAGTAACCTTCAACATCTTTCTTTGAAACACCACGTGTTTCAATTATATTATCAATATAGTTGTCTACTAAACTGTCATCAAAAGTAGGTTTATTGGCAAGAACCAAAAGGAACGAAGCATCAGTTATTTGAGATTGATTCCAAGATGCCTTTCTTAATTTAGATCTTACTTCACTATCTTCTATTACAAAGAAATGGTATGGTTGTAAACCGTATGATGATGCGCTCAATCTTGCTGCATCTAATAAAATATTTAAATCTTCTTTACTTACTTTTTTAGAACTATCAAAAACTTTTGTGGCGTAGCGCCAATTTAATTTGTCTAGAACGTTTTTCATTTATTTTTAAGCTTAAAATTTATTTAACAATCTATTTAATTCGTGTAATTCAGTTTCATTAAAATTGCCAAGTATTCTCTTTTCTGTTTCAAAAAGTATACCATCAATTTTTTCTAAGATTTTTATTCCTTCTTTTGTTATTAGAATTTCTATTTTTCTCCTGTTTTGTTTACAAATGTTTCTGCTCACAAACCCCTTTAAAAGTAACTTATCAACTAATCTAGTTGTGTTGCTCATCTTAGAAACCATACGTTCATTTATGGTTGAAAGATTTGCCGGGTTTCCTTTTTGACCTCTTAGAATACTTAAAACATTAAACTGTTGAATTGATATTTCATAAGGTTTCAAACAGGTGGATATTTCTTCATCAATCTTATTCATTACTAATGCCAAATGTATAATTGTACGCTTGTGCAAAGGTATTTCAATAGAGGTTTTAATTATTTCTTCAACATTCATGTATATACAATATTTGTATATACAAATGTATATTGAATTTTAATTACTATTGATTCCAAATGATTAATTTTTTGTTAAAATTTGATAGTCATTTATTTTAAATTAAAATCAATTATTTTTACGGCATAATTTTTATACTATGGCAGATTTATCACAACAAGATTGGGAAGAGCAACTAGAAAAAGATTCTAATGCAGTAATACTTGATGTAAGAACAGAAGAAGAAATAGAAGAAGGTATAATCCCAAATTCTATCAATTTAGATATTTATAAAGGACAAGAGTTCATTGATGAACTTGAAAAATTAGACAAATCGAAAAACTATTATGTTTATTGCAGGTCTGGAAATAGAAGCGGTCAAGCTTGTGCTATTATGAATAGTATAGGAATTGACAATGCTTTTAACCTTCAAGGAGGATTTATGAATTGGGAGGGAGAAACCGCTTAAATTTTATTTTTTCAAAAAATTATACCCGCTTTATAGCGGGTTTTTTACTTTTATAGAATGAGGGAAGATTTACTTCATTTTGTGTGGATGTACAGAAAGTACCCTATTAATATGCTTGAAACCACTTCTGGTGAAAGAGTTATGGTAGAATCGACTGGTATTCACAATCATTTGAGTGGTCCAGACTTTTTTAACGCTAAGGTTGAATTAAATGGTCAATTATGGGCAGGTAACGTTGAAATTCATATAAAATCGTCAGATTGGTATGTGCATAATCATCAAGAAGACAGGAATTATGATAACGTAATACTGCATGTTGTTTGGGATGATGATGTTTCAGTGTATAGAAAAGATGGTACTCAAATACCAACATTATCATTAAAACAATATATTTCTTTAGAGCTTTTAGAAACCTATCAATTGCTTTTTGATTCAAGAAATTATAAGTTTATTAATTGCGAAAAGGAATTCAATGAGGTTGATGATTTTTTAAGAAATAACTGGTTAGACCGATTATTTGTTGAGCGATTAGAAGAGAAATCTGTGTATATAAATGAATTGCTCAAGTCTAGTAATAATGACTGGGAGCAGGTCTTGTTCTTAATGCTATTAAAAACCTTTGGGTCTAAAATTAATGGGGAGACTTTCGTGGAATTAGGAAAGACCATTGATTTTTCAATAATTAGGAAGCTTCATCAAAAACCCTTAGAACTTGAGAGTTTATTTCTTGGGCAAGCAAGATTATTAGATGATGAGCAAGTGGTTGATATTCATTATAAGTCTTTAAAGAGGGAGTATGACTTCTTAAAACATAAGTATCAATTAAACCAGCCTTTTAAAACTCCAGAATTTTTTAGACTCAGACCATCTAATTTTCCAACAATTAGATTGGCGCAATTGAGCACTATATATGCTACAAGTAATAATCTTTTTCATTTAATCATTGAGCAGGATCAACCTAACATATCTAAAATATTCAATTTAGGAACCAATGATTACTGGGAGACTCACTTTAATTTTGGAAAAACGTCGAAAAAGAGTATCAAGAAAATTTCAAACTCATTTTTAGATTTGCTTATGATTAATACCATTATTCCATTAAAGTTCTGTTATCAAAGGTATCAGGGTAATGTAAATAATGAGTCATTGCTTAAAATGATGATGTCAATCAAAAAAGAAGAAAATAGTATAGTCACTAATTTTAGAAAATTGAATGTCTCTATTAAAGATGCGAAAGAATCACAATCATATATTCAATTATATAATGAATATTGTATTAAAGGCAAATGCTTAGAATGTGCTGTAGGTGCATCATTAATGAATATAAAAGTCTAATTTTATGCCCAATGAATTTATTTTATAAATTATTGCATTACTTTCAAAAAAGAGGTTTTGAAGTTTGTGGTAGAATTGCTGAGCGTTTAGGGATACGAGCAAGAGTGGTTCGAACCTCATTTATTTATCTAACATTTGTTACGGTGGGTTTTGGTTTTGCGCTCTATCTTTTTTTGGCATTTTGGCTTAGAATCAAAGATTTAATTTATACTAAACGAAACTCAGTTTTTGATTTGTAACCTATGATACAATTATTTCGGTCTAAAATTTATTTGGCACTGACATTAATGCTTATGGTTTTGGCATTTGGTGTGCTCGGGTATAGATTTGTTTCAGACTATTCTTGGGTCGATGCATTTTACATGACTATAATAACGGTCACAACAGTCGGATTTTCAGAGGTAAGGCCAATGGGACCTGAAGGCAAGATTTTTACAATAGTGCTCATTGTAACTAGTGTCTTTATTTTTGGTTTTGCTATCTCCGTAATCACAGAATTTTTAATCAGCAGAAACTCTTTACCATTATTAAAAAAGAAAAAAATGAAGAATATCATCGAAAATTTGAATCAGCATGTTGTCGTTTGTGGGTTTGGACGAAATGGTATGCAAGCAGCTGAAAAATTAAAAGCGTATAAGAAGCCATTTGTGGTTATTGAAAAGGATAAGGAGGTAATAGAGCGTTTTAGTGAAGAGATTCTATTTGTTGAAGGCGATGCAAATGATGACGATGTACTTCTAGAAGCAGGTATTGACAGGGCTCAATATTTAATCGCTACAATGCCTGATGATGCTGCAAACCTTTTTGTTGTTTTATCGGCAAGGCAACTGAAAAAAGATTTATTCATTATAAGTAGAGCGTCTTTAGTGAATTCTCAAAAGAAGTTATTCTTGGCAGGTGCCGATAAAGTAATAATGCCAGATAAAATAGGCGGAGATCATATGGCTTCTTTAGTTGTGATGCCAGATCTTATTACTTTTATGGACAAGTTGTCTATGGAAGGCGAAAATACCACCAATTTAGAAGAGGTGGCAATTGAAGATTTCTCAAACCAAATAGAATGTAATTCATTGAGGGATTTAGATTTAAGAAGAAAAACCGGCTGCACAATTATTGGATACATTTCACCAGATGGTAAGTATACTATTAATCCCGAAGCGGATTTTCAATTGCAGCCAAAGAGCAAGGTAATTGTATTAGGTAGGCCTGAACAAATTAAAAAACTTAACAAAATGTTTCATATAGAATAAAAATCTTTATGGCGTATAAATTTGATTGCATCCATTATTTTTAAGATATTGCTAGATTAACTAACTAATCCAAAATAAATTTTAAACTTATGAAGTATAAACTTCTAACTCTATTAACATTGTTAATACCGTTTATTACCATTGCTCAAGAAAAAGGTTTAGATGAAAGAGTAAATGATGCTTTTATGCCTTTTGCGACTTGGTGGGAGGCAACAGTTTTAACACCAGTAACTATCGCTGGTTATAATATTCCGATAGTATTGATATTACTGATTGTTGGTGCTACTTTTTTCACACTCTATTTTAAATTTCCAGGTATTACTAAATTTCCTTTGGCAATAAATGTTGTTCGTGGAAAATATGAGGAGATAGAAAAGTATGGCTTAGAAAAAGTACAGCTGCATATGACTGATGATGGTGATATACCTGATACGATTAGAGATGAGAGTGAAGAAGGCGAAGTAAGTCATTTTCAAGCATTAGCGACCGCCGTTTCTGGAACAGTAGGTTTGGGTAATATTGCAGGTGTTGCGGTAGCCATTGCTTTAGGTGGTCCTGGCGCAACATTTTGGATGATTGTTTGTGGTCTTATTGGAATGTCAACAAAATTTGTTGAATGTACCTTAGGTGTTAAATATAGAGACGTAGGACCCGATGGCACTGTGTATGGTGGCCCAATGTATTACTTGTCTAAAGGCCTTAGTGAAAACAACATGAAAGTTTTAGGTAAAGTTCTTGCAGTAATTTTTGCAATACTTTGTGTAGGTGCGTCATTTGGTGGCGGTAATGCATTTCAATCTAACCAAGCAGCTGTTCAATTAACTTCAATGTTCAACCTCGAAGGTGGTGCTACTGGTGTTATCATTGGTGTTGTTTTGGCAATTTTAGTAGGTATTGTAATTATTGGAGGTATTAAGAAAATTGCGAGTGTTACTGAAAAGATTGTGCCTTTTATGGCCGGGATTTATGTTTTGGCTTCGTTGGTAATTATTTTTGCTAATATTCAATATATAGGTGATGCCTTTGCAATGATATTCGCTGGAGCTTTTTCTCCTGATGCAGCATTAGGTGGTATTGTAGGTGTTATTATTGTTGGTTTTCAGAGAGCAGCATTCTCAAATGAGGCAGGCGCGGGTTCTGCTGCAATAGCACACTCGGCTGTTAAAACAAGATACCCTGCAAGTGAAGGTATTGTTGCCCTATTAGAGCCGTTTATTGATACAGTAGTAATTTGTACAATGACTGCTTTAGTAATCATATTCTTTAATATGGATGCTGGTGCATTTGATTATGGAAACGGAGTAGGTAGTACTGTACTTTTAAATGATACAGGAGCTTATGTCGGTGGTGTAGATTTAACCTCTATGGCGTATGACTCAGTAATACCAGGTTTTAGATATGTATTAACGATTGCAATTATATTGTTTGCTTTTTCTACAATGATTTCTTGGTCTTATTATGGACTTCAATCTTGGAAATATTTATTTGGTAGAGGTAAGACTGCAGATATCGCGTACAAAGTATTGTTTTTAATCTTTGTTGTAATTGGTGCGGCAGCTACCTTAGACGCTGTTATTAAATTTTCTGATGCGATGATTTTGGCATTGGTTTTTCCTAATATGATCGGATTGCTTATTCTTTTCCCAAAAGTGAAGAAAAGTTTCGATAGATATTTATCAGCTATTAAAGAGGTATATTAATAACCTTACTTTGAAAAATTTTAAATCCCACTTCAAGTTCAATAAACAAGAACGAAGTGGGATTTTCTTTTTACTACTTTTTCTTATTATCATTCAGATAGGGTATTATGTATATGATGCGTATCATATAAATGAGAAATACCCCTTAAATATAAATAGTGATTTACAAGTTAGAATAGATTCATTGAAAAATGAATTGTTGAAGAATGATACTGTCAAAATTTATCCTTTTAATCCAAATTTCATATCAGACTATAAAGGATATACATTGGGTCTCTCAGTAGAACAAATTGAAAATTTACATGATTTTAGGGCGACCAATAAGTTTGTAAACTCAGCTGAAGAATTTCAAAAGGTCACAAAAGTTTCAGATTCATTGTTGAAAATTATCTCACCCTATTTTAAGTTTCCAGAATGGGCTACAAAGCAGAAATATGAATCAAATAAGATAAGCAGTATAAAAAATGTTGATGCTACTTCTGAGAGTGTAATTTGGAAAGATTTAAATACAGCGACTGCTGATGAATTACGCGAAATAAATGGAGTAGGAGAGAAGTTATCAGCTAGAATTATAAAGTTTAGAAATAGATTAGGTGGTTTTCTGGTAGAAGATCAATTATTCGAAGTTTATTATTTAGACGAAGAAGTCGCTAGGCGTATATTAAAAAAGTTTAAGGTAATCACCAAGCCAAATATTGTCAAGATTAATATTAATACAGCAACAGCTTATGAATTGTCTAAATTGATATATATTCAAAAAGAGCTCGCTGAGCGTATAGTAAATTATCGTAATCTCAACGGAAGTATCAAATCATTGAACGAATTATTAAAAATAGAAGAATTTCCCGAGGAACGAATTGATAGATTTGATTTATATTTGTCCCTATAAAAAAAATGCTATGCAAAGTATGTACTTCACTGAAGAACATCAATTATTTAGGGAGAGCCTAAAAGATTTTTTACAAAAAGAAGTTGTTCCTCATATTGACAAATGGGAGGAAACAGGTACTATTGAAAGGTTCATATGGAAGAAGTTCGGAGATATGGGTTATTTCGGTCTAGCTACGCCAGAAGAAGATGGAGGTTTAGGTCTTGATCTCTTTTATACCGTAGTCTTATTAGAAGAATTGCAAAAAGTTAACTCCGGTGGTTTTGCTGCCGCAATTTGGGCGCATGCTTATTTAGCAATGACTCATCTTAATAAAGAAGCAGATTCTTTTGTTAAGGAAAAATATTTAAGGCCTAGTGTTAATGGTGAAAAAATTGGATGTCTTTGCGTTTCAGAACCTTTTGGGGGTAGTGATGTTGCTGCAATGCGCACCACTGCTGTGAGAGATGGTGATTTTTATCTATTAAACGGTTCTAAGACTTTTATAACAAATGGGGTATATGCTGACTATATGATTGTAGCGGCTAAAACAGCGCCAGAATTGGGTAATAAAGGAATAAGTATTTTCGTAGTTGACAGACATAGTAAAGGAGTTACTGCGAATAAATTGAACAAGCTAGGTTGGCGTGCATCAGATACTGCAGAGCTGGCTTTTGATAATGTGAAAATTCCTATTGAAAACCTAATGGGTGAAGAGAATATGGGTTTTTCATATATTATGGAACATTTCTCTTTAGAACGTTTGATTATGGGTGTAAATGCACATGCTAGGTCAGAACATGTTTTAGAGTATGCTTTAAAGTATATGTCTGAAAGAGAAGCTTTTGGTAAGTCAATTAATAAGTTTCAGGCATTACGACATAGAGTTGCAGATATGTATGGTGATATAGATATGTGTAAAGAATATAATTATTCAGTTGCATATCGTTTAGACAAAGGTCAATATGTAGTAAAAGAGGCGACGATTTCTAAATTGAAATCTACAAAAGTTGCCGATGAGGTTGCCTATGAATGTTTGCAATTTTTGGGAGGTTATGGTTATATAGAAGATTATCCAATGGCCCGTAACTTTAGAGACAGTAGATTAGGTCCTATAGGTGGTGGTACATCAGAGATACTTCGAGAAATTATTGCTAAAATTGTCATTGATAAAAAAGAGTATAAACCTGCTTCGGTTTAATTTCAATAAAATTAGTTTTTAAAAATCCGATTATTGGTTGCCTAAATGAATATAGTTATTATATTTGCAACCTTAATCATAAAGAGAGGAGGTTTAGCCCATGTTAATAATACCAGTAAAAGAAGGAGAAAACATCGATAGAGCTTTAAAGCGTTTCAAACGTAAGTTCGATAAGACAGGTACAATGAGACAGTTACGTAAGCGTCAACAGTTCAATAAGCCATCAGTTGTTCGAAGAGCACAGATTCAAAAAGCAGAATACATTCAAGGTCTTAGAGATCAAGAAGAAATCTAGACTTTGTAATAGAGAATAAAAAATCCTGCATTTAGCGGGATTTTTTTTTGTTTTAATCTCAAGTGCTATAAAACTTTTGATACCTTTAGAATATGCTATTATCAGAGTTCATTTCGTATCTATCTTTAGAGAAAAACTATTCTAAACATACGGTAAAGGCCTATGAGAATGACATACTTGAATTTAGTCAATTTTGTAAAGAGCAGTATGATATTGCTGATATCGATACTATAGATTATGCTTTAATTCGTTTTTGGATTGTTAGTTTGTCTGAAAAGGAAATGAACAATCGTTCTATTAATAGAAAAATTTCTTCACTAAAATCTTATTTTAAATTTCTTCAAAAAATAGGATTGTTAAATATAAATCCCCTTGTAAAGCACAGAGCTTTAAAAACATCAAAAAAAATAGAGATACCGTTTTCTGAATTAGAAATGCAGAATGTGCTTTCAATAATTGAGTATACTGATAATTTTGAGGGTGTTAGAGATGAGTTACTGATTCATGTATTGTATACTACTGGTATGCGTAGGGCAGAGCTGTTAGAGTTGAAGTTGTCTGACGTCGATTTTGAAACCATGACTATCAAAGTGTTGGGTAAGCGAAATAAAGAACGATTTATACCAATGTTGCCAGAAACGAAGAAAAAGTTTGATTCATATTTTAAAAAACGAATGAAGTTAATTGAGATAAAAGATGAGAGCTATATTTTCCTTACACAATCGGGCAATAAAATGTATGAAACTCTTGTTTATAGATTAATAAACAAGTATTTTAGAGTCGTTTCCTCAAAGGTAAAAACGAGCCCGCATATCCTTAGGCATACCTTTGCGACACATCTATTGAATAAGGGAGCAGACTTGAATGCTGTGAAGGAATTACTAGGACATTCGAGTTTAGCTTCGACGCAAGTTTATACGCATAATAGTATTGCTGAATTGAAAAAAGTTCATTCTAAGGCCCATCCAAGGGGAGGTGAATTATAATTATATAATCAGGCTAATTTCATTAGCCATTAATTTTCTAACTATGAAAGTAAATACACAATCGGTAAATTTCAACGCAGATAGTGAATTAATTAATTTTCTGCAAAATAGACTAGATAAAGTCGAAACCTTTTATTCTAAGGTTATTAGCTCTGATGTTTACATGAAAGTAGAGAATACGAGTTCTAAGGTGAATAAAATAGTTGAGATTAAAATTACAGTTCCTAAAGATAAATTTGTTGTTAAAAAGCAATGTAAATCTTTCGAAGAGGCTGTAGATTCTGCATGTAATTCGTTGGAAAGAAGGTTAATAAAGCAAAAGGAGAAATTAAGATTACAAGCTTGATGAAAATTTTTTAAAATTTGTTTTGAATAAACAAAAAATACTATACATTTGCAGTCCGTTAGAAATAGCGGGCTTTTTTATGACAGAAAAAGTCGTAAAATAGGCCGATGTAGCTCAGCTGGCTAGAGCAGCTGATTTGTAATCAGCAGGTCGTGGGTTCGAGTCCCTCCATCGGCTCTAAAGTTCTTTAAAATATTAGTTTGAGGGGAGATACTCAAGCGGCCAACGAGGGCAGACTGTAAATCTGCTGACTACGTCTTCGCAGGTTCGAATCCTGCTCTCCCCACTAAACTTTTATAGTAGGAATTTTAAATTGAAATATTGTAATTTTTATAAGCGGGAGTAGCTCAGTTGGTAGAGCGTCAGCCTTCCAAGCTGAATGTCGCCGGTTCGAACCCGGTCTCCCGCTCTATAATTTGACAGTAATGTCATCCCTGCGAAGGCAGGAATCTATTTTGAGAAAAATAGGTTCGACACTTTACGCCGGTGTAGCTCAGGGGTAGAGCGTTTCCTTGGTAAGGAAGAGGTCACGAGTTCAATTCTCGTCATTGGCTCAATTAAGGTATAAATTTGTACACTAATATAAACTAAGATTAAAATTCATTAAACATGGCAAAGGAAACTTTCGATCGTTCCAAACCGCACTTAAATATAGGTACTATTGGACACGTGGATCACGGTAAAACTACATTAACTGCTGCTATTACAACTGTTTTGGCAAATGCAGGTCTTTCTGAAATGAGAAGTTTCGATTCTATCGATAACGCTCCTGAAGAAAAAGAAAGAGGTATTACTATTAACACTTCACACGTAGAGTACTCTACAGCTAATCGTCATTACGCTCACGTTGACTGTCCAGGTCACGCGGATTACGTAAAGAACATGGTTACTGGTGCTGCTCAGATGGATGGTGCTATATTGGTTGTTGCCGCTACAGATGGTCCTATGCCTCAAACTCGTGAGCATATCCTTTTAGGTCGCCAGGTTGGTATTCCTAGAATGGTTGTATTCATGAATAAAGTGGATATGGTTGATGATGAGGAATTAATCGAGCTTGTTGAAATGGAAGTAAGAGAATTGCTTTCTTTTTATGAGTATGATGGTGATAATGGTCCTGTAATAGCTGGTTCTGCATTAGGTGCATTGAACGGTGAGCAAAAATGGGTTGACACGGTAATGGAATTGATGGAAGCTGTTGATAGCTGGATCGAATTACCTGTAAGAGATGTTGAAAAGCCTTTCTTAATGCCTGTTGAAGATGTGTTTACTATTACTGGTCGTGGTACTGTTGCTACGGGTCGTATTGAAACAGGAATCGCAAACACTGGTGATCCTGTTGAGATTATTGGTATGGGTGCAGAAAAATTAAACTCTACTATTACTGGGGTTGAAATGTTCCGTAAAATATTGGATAGAGGTGAAGCTGGTGATAATGTAGGTATCTTGTTGAGAGGTATTGAAAAGTCGCAAATTAGCCGTGGAATGGTAATCTGTAAGCCAGGTTCTGTTAAGCCACATGCTAAATTCGAAGCTGAGGTTTATGTATTGAAAAAAGAAGAAGGTGGTCGTCACACACCATTTCACAATAATTATCGTCCACAGTTCTACGTAAGAACAACTGACGTTACTGGTAACATTGCACTTCCTGCTGGAGTTGAAATGGTAATGCCAGGTGATAACCTTACAATTACAGTTGAGTTGATTCAGCCAATCGCATTAAGCGTAGGTCTACGTTTCGCTATCCGTGAAGGTGGTAGAACTGTAGGTGCTGGTCAGGTAACTAAGATTATAGATTAATTTAATCTAAAGAGTATTGTGTTTAAGGGTGTCTTGCTCAAGCGGGACACCTTTACATGCAAATAAAAGAATAGGTGGTTTTATATCACTATTCATACGGGTGTAGCTCAGTTGGTAGAGCACTGGTCTCCAAAACCAGGTGTCGGGAGTTCGAGTCTCTCCTCCCGTGCCACAATAAAATTTGGAAGAAATATCCTTTTGTTGAAATAGTAAAACAGAATATAAATGTTCACATATATAAAAGAATCCGTTGAAGAGTTAAGGAATAGTGTTACTCTTCCTTCACGTGCAGAATCATCAAATTTGATGGTTATTGTAGCTGTGTTTTCTATCCTTTTTGCATTAGCAACTTGGGGTGTAGATACGGTCTTTAGTAAAGTGATAAAATTATATTTCAACACCGTTTTAAACTAGTAGGTCCTATGTCAGAAGTATTAGAGAAAAAATGGTACGTTGTAAGGGCGGTCAGTGGTCAGGAGAATAAAATCAAAGGATACATTGAAAGTGAAGTAGAGCGTCATGGTTTTTCTGACTATTTAGAAGATGTTCTTGTTCCTACGGAAAAGGTAGTTCAAATCAGAAATGGGAAGAAAATAAACAAAGAAAGAGTTTATTTTCCTGGCTATATTATGATTAAAGCGAATTTGGGGGGTGAAATGGTTCATATTATTCGTTCTATAACGAATGTTATTGGATTTTTAGGTGAAACTAAAGGTGGAGACCCGGTTCCTTTAAGAAAGAATGAAGTAAATAGAATGCTAGGTAAAGTTGATGAGCTTGCTGTTAATACTGACAGTGTTGCGATTCCATTTGTATTTGGTGAAACTGTTAAAGTTATTGATGGTCCATTTAACGGTTTTAATGGTACTGTCGAGAAGATTAACGAAGAGAAACGTAAGCTTGAGGTAATGGTGAAGATTTTTGGTAGAAAGACACCTTTAGAGCTTAGTTACATGCAAGTTGAGAAAGTATAAGAATAAGTGTTACATACATATATTAAAGTAGTGTTGCTTCCGTAAACACACTTTCAATTTAATTTTAAACAATGGCAAAAGAAATAGGTAAAGTAGTTAAACTACAAGTTAAGGGAGGTGCAGCGAATCCATCGCCACCGGTTGGACCTGCCTTAGGTGCTGCTGGTGTTAACATAATGGAGTTCTGTAAGCAGTTTAATGCTCGTACGCAGGATAAACCAGGTAAAATATTACCAGTTGTTATCACCGTTTACAAAGACAAGTCTTTCGACTTCGTTGTAAAAACACCACCGGCGGCAATTCAGCTATTGGAAGCGGCTAAGATTAAGAAAGGATCTGGCGAACCTAACAGAGTAAAATTAGGTAGTGTTACCTGGGACCAAATCAAGGCAATAGCCGAAGATAAAATGGTTGACCTTAATGCATTTACAGTAGAATCTGCTATGAGTATGATAGCGGGTACTGCACGTTCTATGGGTATGAAGGTAGCAGGAAAGAAACCTTTTTAAAATCTTAAAAGTAATTAAATGGCAAAGTTAACTAAGAAGCAAAAAGAAGCGCACTCCAAGATAGAGAAAGATAAATTATACTCTGTTACGGAAGCTTCAGCTTTAATTAAAGAGATAACCAATACAAAATTTGATGCATCTGTAGATTTAGCAGTTCGTTTGGGTGTAGATCCAAGAAAAGCAAATCAGATGGTTCGTGGTGTGGTAACATTACCTCATGGAACTGGTAAAGATGTTAAGGTTTTGGCTTTGGTAACACCAGATAAGGAAGCAGAAGCTCAAGAAGCGGGTGCGGACTATGTTGGTTTAGATGAGTATTTGGAAAAAATAAAAAACGGTTGGACAGATGTTGATGTTATCATCACTATGCCAAGCGTAATGGGGAAATTAGGTCCTTTAGGTCGTGTATTAGGACCAAGAGGTTTAATGCCCAATCCAAAAACAGGAACTGTGACTATGGATGTGGCTAAAGCTGTATCTGAAGTGAAGGCAGGTAAAATAGATTTTAAAGTTGATAAAACTGGTATCGTACATGCTGCGATAGGTAAAGCTTCTTTTTCTGCAGATAAAATTGCAGATAACGCTAGAGAGTTGTTAGATACTTTGAATAAGATGAAGCCAACTGCGGCAAAAGGTGTTTATATGAAAAGTATTTTCATGTCAAGCACAATGAGCCCTAGTTTGCAATTAGATCCAAAGTCAGTTTAACAACCTGCTAGTTAAAAATTATAAGTATGACAAGAGAAGAAAAAGCAACGGTTATAAAAGATTTGACTTCGCAGTTGGCAGATAGTACAACCATTTATTTGGCAGATATCTCTGGCTTAGATGCTGGTACAACTTCTGATTTAAGAAGAGCTTGCTTTAAGGCGAATATTAAATTGGCTGTAGTTAAGAATACATTGCTTTCTAAAGCAATGGATGCTTCTGATAAAGATTTTGGCGAATTACCTGAAGTATTGAAGGGGAATACCTCTTTAATGTTTTCGGATGTTGCCAATGCTCCTGCAAAATTGATAAAGAATTTTAGAAAAAAATCTAAAAAACCTTTATTAAAAGGAGCTTTTGTTGAAGAAGCAATTTACATAGGTGATGAAAACTTGGATGCTTTAGTAAGCATTAAGTCTAAAGAGGAAATGATTGGTGAGGTTATTGGATTATTACAATCTCCTGCTAAGAATGTTATTTCTGGACTTAAATCTGGTGGCGGTAAGCTGGCTGGAATCCTTAAAACATTATCTGAAAGATAAGTACGCACTATAAACTAAGTATATTTTAAAAATTTTATTAAACGATAGAAAATGGCAGATTTAAAAGATTTCGCAGAGCAATTAGTTAACCTTACGGTAAAAGAAGTAAATGAGTTAGCTGGTATTTTGAAAGATGAGTACGGTATTGAGCCTGCAGCAGCAGCGGTAGCGGTAGCTGCTGGTGGTGGTGCTGAAGCTGGTGAAGCGGCTGAAGAAAAAACTGAGTTTGACGTAATTTTGAAAGCAGCAGGTGCTTCTAAATTAGCAGTTGTTAAATTGGTTAAAGAATTAACTGGATTAGGTTTGAAAGATGCAAAGGATATTGTTGATAGCGCACCTAAAGCTGTTAAAGAAGCTGTTTCTAAAGATGAAGCAGAAGGTATCAAAAAATCATTGGAAGAAGCTGGAGCAGAAGTTGAGCTTAAATAATAGCAACAACCATATCACTTTTGGTTTAGGTCTTTTCGCTTTTTGCGGTTAGACCTAAGCCTTTTTATAGAATTAGGTATATTTAGAGGTATACAACCCATTTAGTACTCACGATCAAAACACTGTCCGTAGATGTTCACAAATCAGACTGAAAGAATAAGCTTTGCTTCCGCAAGAAACACACCGGATTATCCGGATTTCTTGGATATTCAGATTAAATCTTTTCAAGACTTTTTTCAACTAGAGACTAAATCAGATGAAAGAGGTAATGAAGGTCTTTATAACACCTTCATGGAAAATTTTCCAATAACTGACACAAGAAATCAGTTTGTATTGGAATTCTTAGATTATTTTATAGATCCACCGAGATATTCTATTCAAGAATGTATCGAACGTGGTCTTACGTATAGCGTACCGTTAAAAGCACGTTTAAAGTTGTATTGTACGGATCCAGAGCATGAGGATTTTGAGACGATAGTACAAGATGTGTATTTAGGTACAATACCTTACATGACTCCAAGTGGTACTTTTGTAATTAATGGTGCAGAGAGAGTTGTGGTTTCTCAGTTGCATAGATCTCCAGGGGTTTTCTTTGGTCAGTCTTTTCATGCAAATGGAACAAAATTATATTCTGCTAGGGTAATTCCTTTTAAAGGTTCTTGGATAGAATTTGCTACCGATATCAATGGCGTAATGTATGCTTATATCGATAGAAAGAAAAAATTACCGGTTACTACATTGTTCAGAGCTATTGGTTTTGAACGTGATAAAGATATATTAGAGATATTTGACCTTTCTGAAGAGGTTAAGGTTTCTAATGCCGGACTTAAAAAAGT
>CAXBIJ010000039.1:0-15387 GCA_963975675.1 uncultured Maribacter sp.
TGGTAGTTACTTTAGCTTTTTCCATAAATCGTTGCCCTGTAACCTCAGCCTCCGTTAAGGTTTGCGCCCTACTACTACCTAATAATCCGCCACTTTGTAAAATGGCTTTGTGAAAAATGTTTTCGGCAAGGGTAGAGGCAATTAAGGTATTTACGCTGAATGCCCCTGCAGATTGCCCAGCGATTGTTATATTATTAGGGTCGCCCCCAAATGCATTGATATTTTTTTTCACCCATTTTAGTGCTGCTATTTGGTCCATAAAACCATAATTACCCGATGCATTATTGCCAGATTCTTTGCTTAACTCAGGGTGCGCCATAAAGCCAAGTATGCCAACACGGTAGTTGATGCTTACAAATACAACACCTTTTTTAGCCAGTTCTTCACCATCATAAATATCACAATTGGCAGAGCCGCTGGTGAGCCCGCCTCCATAAATCCAAACGATAACCGGCTGTTTTTCGTTTTCTGATTTTGCGGTTGTCCATACGTTGAGGTATAAACAATCTTCATTTATGGGTTCGGGTTTGGCGATAAATTCTTCGGTCCAACAATAGAAAGGTTCAGGTGGGTTTTGTATTGGACTTGGTCCAAATTCGGTACATAGTAAAATTCCATCCCATTCGTTTGAAGGTTGGGGAGCTTTCCACCTTAAATCACCTATAGGTGGTGCAGCAAAGGGTATTCCTTTATAAACACGCACGGTTTTGTCTACGTTGAAACTGCCTTCAATTTTACCTTTATCTGTCGATATAACGGTTTGTTGAGGTTGATTACACCCAACAAGTAGACAACATATTAGAATGAAAAGTTGTTTCATAGTCTGAATTTTATTGAATTCCAAAAACTTAAACTTAGATAGTTAAGCGTAATCATGCTATTGAGCTTTTCTGTATTAGTTCTAAGATACTACATACAGAAGATTTTATCGCAAGTGAGATTTATCGAACACCTTTTTATCCCATTAATCAATAAAATTTTTGTCAAATGACAATGCTGTATTATTAGGAATTCTTTAGGTGAAAGAATAGATTTCAACAATTTGGTATATCTTTAAACTCCCTCCAAAATTATTTAGCAATAGTATTGACCAACAAAACGATAACGGACTGAAATCAAACTAAACAAACATGAAAAAACTAATTACTACAGCTATTGCAACTACCTTTTCAATTGCTTTTCTGCTATTATCTTCTTGTAAAGAAGAGGTGAAGCCAGAAATTGACCAAACCGCGGAATTGAATAAATGGTTCGATGATAAATACGAAGAGCAATTACAAATGAGTCCGTTAGGTCTTACTGCCCAAGGACGAAAGGACCAGTATGATAAAATTGATGATTTAAGTAAGGCCGCAGAAGAGAAAGAATTGGCTTGGTATGAAGAAAGCACAAAAGAGTTAAAAGAAAAATTTGACTATGACAAACTAAATGATGCAGATCAAACTTCATATGATTTATGGGTATACCAGTATGAGACCATGAAAGAAGGTGCAGCTTTCGAAAATATGGATTATGTATTTGATCAAATGCGTGGCTTACATGCGCGACTGCCAAGTTATCTAATCAATTTTCATAAAGTAGATAGCCTTTCAGATATGAATGCTTATATCTCTCGAATAAAGGAATCAGCTAGAGGTATAGACCAATTGGTGGTAAGGGCAAAGGAGCAAGCTGCTGTTGGTATTTTACCTCCAAAATTTGCTTTCGAGACGGTAATTACCCAAACAAATGCATTAAAAGATGGTACGCCAGTTCTAAATGACATGAACGGTAAAATCGATGCCCTGTTAACTTCAGAAAAAATAACTGCTGAAGAATCTGCAATGCTTAAAGAACAATCAGAGAAAGCTATTAATGACTATTTTAATCCGGCCTATGAGAATTTATTAGCATGGTTAGAAGATGAAATAGATAACGCGGAAGCAACACCAACAGGAGTTAGTCGACACCCAAATGGCAAAGATTTTTATAATTATCGTTTAAAGGTTTTTACAACAACAGGACTTACTGCAGATGAGATTCATGAAATTGGTTTAAAGGAGGTTGCTAGAATTAAAGGCGAGATGATGGCCATCAAAGAAAAAGTTGGGTTTAAGGGTGATTTAAATGCATTTTTTAAATTCGTGAATACCGATAAACAATTTTTCTTTCCGAATACAGATGAGGGAAGACAAGGGTATTTAGATGAGTCAACGAAGTATTTAGATGATTTAACTAAGAAATTACCAGACTATTTTGGAATCTTGCCTAAAGCAAAATTACAAGTAAAACGAGTGGAAGCATTTCGCGAGCAAGATGGTGCACCACAACATTATTCGGCTGGTACACCAGATGGTTCTAGAGATGGAACGTATTATGTGCATTTATCAGATATGAATGCAATGCCAAAAACTACTATGGAAGGTGTGGCTTATCATGAAGGTAACCCTGGGCATCACATGCAAATTTCTATTGCGCAAGAGTTAAAGTCGGTACCTAAATTTAGAACACAAGCAGGTTTTAGTGTTTATAGTGAAGGTTGGGGTTTATATTCAGAAGCATTGGCAAAAGAAATGGGTGGTTACCAGAATCCTTATTACGATTTTGGTCGCTTAGTCAACGAAATTTGGAGAGCTATTCGATTGGTAGTCGATACAGGAATACATGCTAAAGGGTGGACCGAAGCTGATGCCATCAAATATTTCACCGAAAATTCCTCTATTTCTAAAGGAGCTATTAAGGCAGAAGTACAACGGTATATGGTGATGCCAGGTCAAGCAACTTCGTATAAAATAGGAATGCTTAAGATTCAGGAATTGCGCAAAATGGCCGAAACTGAATTGGGCGATAAGTTTGATATTAAAGGATTTCACGATGTTATTCTAGGTGGTGGTGCCTTACCATTAGAATTATTAGAACGTAGGGTTAAAGCTTGGATTAACCTCCAGAAGTAAATAATAGCTTTTGAAACCAAAGTGCAGTAAGGTATTTTTATCTTGCTGCACTTTATATTTAAGACAGTTTGAGCAACTCAAATAAAATCATTTGAAAAAGAAAGAACATGATGTGAAAAAAATAAAGAAGCCATGGCCAACTAAAGATGCTATGGAGCAGGTGTATGCTATGCAACTTTGGGGCAAAAATAATTCTAAATTTTATTCTGGTGATGGATCGCATTACCCTGAAATTGTAAGCCCCTATATCGACGTTGTTACTTCATTTTTAACCTCTTTTGAAAGACCTATAACCGTATGCGATTTAGGGTGTGGAGATTTTAACATTGGCAAAGAGCTGGTTAAGTATTCGGCGAAATATGTTGCTGTAGATATAGTAGAAGGCCTAATAGCGTATAACAAGAAAAAGTATAAACAAGATAATCTTGAGTTTCAATGTTTAGATATTGCTGTAAATGAATTACCTACTTCAGATTGTGTTTTATTGAGACAAGTATTACAACACTTGTCGAATGTAGAAATTCAAAATATTGTACATAAGTTACCTGCTTTTCAATATGTAATTCTAACAGAACATTTACCCGAAGGTAGTTTTATGCCCAATAAAGATATTATTTCAGGACAGGGAATTCGGCTAAAAAAGCAAAGTGGAGTCGACCTTTTGGCTTCACCATTTAATTTGAAAGCTAAAGAAGTAAAACAATTATTGTGCATCAATTTAGAAAAAAATAAAGGAGTCATTGTCACTACAATGTACCGACTTTTTTAAGAGGTTGATTTATAACATAGCGGATTTTAAGAATAACAAATTATCCTATCTGATATTTATCATATTATAAATTATATCGCTTGCTTAGCTTTGGTTATATACTAAAAATAGAATTACATGAGCAATGTAGAGATAAACCAAGGAGAAATAAAAGTGAAGTTTAATGAGTCAAATTCTGGTAAATTATCATTTGCGGAATTAGGAATTAAAGATGAAGATGTAAATGTTGATGGCGGTTTACTTCGTTTAGTTTTTGATTTTGAAGCAATAGATGATTTCAAGTATTATCAAACCCCAACTATAGAATTATTTTACGAAGAAAATATGGCTGAAACTCATTGGATATGTGAATTTAATGGGGAGACCGTTTTAGATAAATTAGATAACCATGGTCACTCAACAATTTTATTATTAAACAGAAAGGTTTTAAATAATCTTGAACAGCATCATGAGAATACATTAATTGTACATGCTGAATTTCCACAACCAGCGAACTTAAATCTTAAAGAATCTTACGTTCATTTTTTTAAATAAGAGGTAAAATTAAATTATCAGAGTAGTTATAATGGTCGTTTGTTTCTGAAACAGCTACAAGTAAATTGCAATAGTCTTTAGAGGTAGACCAATGTAGAAAAATTGTAGCTGTTTTTTGCTTAATGCAAAAGGTGACTAAGTAGCATTTGTCTATACAATACGATCTAAAAAAAAAATTTTCAATCAATGCTAAATCCATTAGATTTTTAAGACTTGATACATAAACACAGATCTTGCAGTAAAAACTTCTAGTCTATGTTTATGGCATTCATTTTAGAAAAAAAACAATTTTTGTTGACGGGTATTTTGATAGTTATTTCAAGAATAATCCTACTCCCAATTCTGAACCAATAGATCCAGGTTTTAGGTGTAGATAGTTTTTGCTGGTAGGGTTTTTCTCCAGTTCAACGGCACCTGTTTTCTTGATAATAACGTCTTTTTTATAAATTAATTTTGATGCATCCGCAGGCTCGCCGTATCCAAATGCACCTCCATTTTTATTCAACAATTCATTATAGCCAATTACTATTGAATTTGAAAGATTATAGGTCATCTGGTCGTTTTTGCCAATTTCCCAAAATACATTCGTATTCGATACAACGTTATTATAATATTTAAAATCTGATGCCACTGTCCAAGCCCAAACAGCACCACCGTAATTATCAACTATTAAATTGTGATGCATAGAACATCCTAATGCAGGTCCATTTGATTGCCAAAATACCACGGCATCTTTCACTCCGTAAAAAACACAATGATCTACCTCTATACCGTGACCACTTGCAAGTATTGATAAGTGATTAGGTATAGCATGAATATCACCTAAAAAAAGACATTGAGTTATTCTTAAATCGGTCAAGTCCATACCTTCACGAACTATCGGGTAATTCCTTCTAACATAGCCTTCTTTTGGGGTTTCATGAACTGGGGTTCCTAAAACCCTTAGGCCTTGAATGGTTACATAGCTTGTTTCAATTTGAAGCCCATAAGAAGCACCATGTAAAGGGTCATCATTTCCATAAGGTTTGAAGTTTAAAGGCATTGTAGAAACGATAACCGGCATTTTTCCTTGATCCCAATTAACACTATCTGGCAAAATTTCGGCTCTAATCGTCAATCGGTTTTCTTTTGTAAAGTGCCAGTTTGCAGGATGAAAAGTTACGGTCTTGTCCAAACCATGTATGCCTTCTGATAGAAATATGGTTATCGCCCCTTTTCCATTTGCTTGATTTATGCGTTGAGCAGCTTCATAAACGGATTTGATAGGGTAATCTTTAGTGCCCTTATTTAAATTATCTCCAAATTCAGGATTTACAAAAATTTCTCCATCCTTAGGTATTGAATTTAATTGAGCTGTTGCAACACATCCCCAAGAGATAAATAAGATAATGAATAGTGTTCTAATAGATTTATACATGGTTTCCGGATTTTTTTTGAATACTTGCTTTGAAAATAATTATGTTCAAAGGTATTCAACATTGCCGCCATAGTTCGTTGACATTTGTCAAGAAATGAAGAAGATTTGAGCTATTGATTAATCAACAATCTTTGCTCGAAGGCGGCTAAGTGTTTCTGGGGATACCCCCAAATGCGAGGCTATCATATATTGCGGTACTCTTTGAATTATACTTGGGTATGAAGTGATAAAATTTTTATAACGTTCTTCCAGTGATAAACTAATTAAATCAGATGTTCGACTTAGGCTAGCCATGTAAGCATTGGTCATCAATATTCTCATGTAAGATTCAAAGGCTGGAATGGTTTCAATTAATAAATCATGGTCCGTTTTGCTGATTATGGTCAGTTCGCAATCTTCCAAGGCATCAATATAGAATCTTGCAGGTTGTTGCCTCATAAAACTGTTTAAATCTCCCGAAGTCCATCCTTCAAGTCCAAAAAAGATTACGTGCTCAAATCCACTTTTATCCTTCAAATACGTTCTTAGCACTCCCTTTTCGATGAATACAATGTAATTGCAAATTTCATTGGCACGTAGCAAAAATTGCCCTTTCTTAATTTCCTTGCTTTTAAGTTTTTCACTAATAGCCGTTTTTTCGCCATTGCTTAATGCAACTTTTTCTTTTAAGTTTTTAAAGAATAATTTAAACATGTCTTACACTCGGTTAATTTGATTATTATTTATTCTTAGAATTAATTTTTGCTAGTTATTAACAGTTAATAAATGAAATTTAGCGACACGAAATTTGCTTTGATTTTATAGCATTTAGGAAAAAGCAGTAATTTAAGAATCTTTAAAATGAACCTCAAATGTTTTATCAAAACACCTTATAATACTTTAGAATACATTTAATTATTATGTATTTTCGACCAGTCTAAAGGCGAAAACTATGGAAGTGAATAGAATGCTCGATTATATTAAAGATGTTTTAGAAAATATGCCAATTGCCTGGTTGAGACTAACAACCCATCGACTAGATATTTATGATGAGAAATTGGCTAAAGTTCAATTTTTAGATCAGTTTGAAATCTTAGCAAATGATAACAACGCTGATTCATCGGTACTTAATAAATTACCTACTGCTTACGACTATATCCGCTTAGGTCACCCTTTATCCTGTTTATTAGAATGGGTAATTGCTAATAAAAACAACTTATCTCCAGATCAGGTCATTAGTTTTTTGTCAAAGACGAGTCCTATTTTGGCAATCTTAAGAAAGAATTTATTAGACCATAAAAACACCTTAATCGCTTTTACCGACGAACTACCTAGGTCTTTTGATAGTGAGATTTTAAGGTCTATTTATGGTTATACCTTTGAACTAAAGAAGGTCGATAAAGCATCAGATATATCAACATTTGATGGCAGTACCATTTTTGTATCACAACAAGGGGAAATTTCTTCTGTTGATCGTAATCCAAATATTGACTTTTATATAAATGTTCATGCTGATTTTGGGAGTGTTCTTTTGGTTAACGGAGAACAGAATAACAACTATATTTCAGACATTCAACACGTAAGAAGAAGAGAGACGGTCGCAATGACACCAGACAATTGTCTTAGTGTCTTGAAGTCTTTAATAAAACAACCTGCTTCTGATACTCCTAAAACGAATATAGTTGAAAACAAAGCTATTGTGTTGGATGCAATAAAAGAGGTTAGTGGAGCCAATACAACCCCACTTGTTGCCTCAAGCGGACTATCGGTTCAATATGCCATATTAATGGGGTTAGTACACAATGCTTTAGAAAACCATAAAGGAAAGGCAATTAAAATTATTGTTCCTCCAAATTGTTATGGCGGAACTAATGATCAAGCAAGGCGTGTTGCTGCTTGTAATGATGCTATTGAAATAGTCGATTTGCCAGTAGATGGCGACAACGATATGGTTCAAAGTATTGCTATCGTTTTAGATAAAATAGCTAAAGAAGATGCTATACCTTATATCATTGCTGAAATACCAACAAATCCTAGAGTTGAAGTTCCAGACCTGAACAAATTAAGAGACGCTTTAAGTGCAAAACGAAAAACTGCAAGTGGTAGTGCAGCTGTAGATCCAGTTTTTATATTAGATCAAACGTTTTGCCCTAATGTGCATTTTTTAGGTGAAGCCGATATACTTTCAACAGTTAGGACGATTTCATTTGCCAGTGGGTCAAAATTCCCGAGTGGAGGTAAATGCACAGCTGGCTATTGTGTAGCTAATAAAAAAGCTGAAGCTTTAATGGATAAAATAGCATTACATCTAAGACTTTGCGATAACGAAGCTACAGACCTACAAATGGAAATACTGGCAAAACAAATGCCATCGATGAAACAAAGAATTCATGAAGCTTATTTGAATACACTTGAATTTGTAGACTTTATAAAGGAAACTTTACCAACCGCTAAAATCAATTTTGTTTCAGAAGAATTAGCAAAAGAAGGCTTTACTCCATCTGTTTTTTCATTAGATCTACCTACAAAGGGTGCTACCGTTGAAGAAAGAGAAACTTATAAAAGAGAGCTCAATCATAAATTGATTCATCTGATGATTAGTGAAATTCCCAATGAAAGCAAATACTGTGTAAGCTATGGTCAGTTAAATGGCTGTTATTGGACAATACCTGCAACATCTACTCAAGGGACCACTAAAGAAGATGACAAGGATTATATAGCCCGTGTGTCACTTTCTCCAAATATGGATGTGGAACTTCACAAAAAAGTCTTCGTACAGTTTGTTGAAAGTATGTAAAGGCTGTTATAGAAAATACTAATCTATATAACCTTGCTTACGCATCCAATCATCATTGTACATTTTACCTATATAACGACTACCGTGGTCATGGAACAATACTACGACCACATCGTCTTTAGTAAAATGCTCTTTTAGTTGCAAAACTCCTTTTATTGCAGATCCTGCAGAGTTACCTAAAAACATGCCTTCCTCTTTGGCTAAACGTTGCGTGTAAACCGCTCCATCTTTATCGGTTACCTTGGTAAAACCATCGATGATGCTGAAGTCAACATTTTTTGGTAAAATATCTTCACCTATCCCTTCGGTTACGTATGGGTAAATTTCCTTGTCATCAAAGATTCCTGTTTCATGGTATTTTTTAAATACACTTCCGTACGTATCAATTCCCCAAATTTTAATATTCGGGTTTTGTTCTTTTAAATATTTGCCTACACCCGAAATTGTTCCTCCTGTTCCTACTCCAACAACAAAATGCGTGATTTTTCCATCGGTTTGTTTCCAAATTTCTGGTCCGGTACTTTCGTAATGTGCTTTTGTGTTACTGGGGTTGTCATACTGATTTACGTACCAACTGTTTGGTGTTTCTTCAGCTAATCGTTTAGAGACCGAGTAATAGGATCTAGGGTCTGTAGGTTCTACTGATGTTGGGCAAACAACGACTTCAGCACCTACCGCTTTTAAAATATCGCACTTTTCTTTTGATTGTTTATCTGCTAAAACAAAAATGCATTTATAGCCTTTTACAATCGCAGCTAATGCCAGTCCCATACCTGTATTTCCCGAAGTTCCTTCAATAATTGTCCCGCCTGGTTTTAGTCTTCCATCTGCCTCTGCATCTTCAATCATTTTTAACGCCATACGATCCTTAACCGAATTTCCAGGATTAAAAGTCTCGTATTTAGCTAATACTAAACAAGGTAACTCTTCAGTAATCTTATTGATTTTAATAAGCGGGGTGTTACCAATAGTTTCAAGTATATTTTTTGCGTATTCCATAGCTGCCTTTAATGTGGGTCAAAAATATAAAACTAGATTGACTCAATACTAATATTGTTGCAGATACATCAATTATTATTTTGCTTTTTATCTGAAAGACAAAGATTATAAAAACTAAAGTTGGCGATAGCTTTTAAGAATGTGTCGTTTTCTTAGAAATTTAAAGGAGATTAAATATCATCGCTTAAATATTTCTTATTCATTGCTATTTGATAAGTCTAGAATAAAAAAGGGATAGCCAATAGCCATCCCTTTTTTAAATAATTTATAATTGAGATTTTATGCTCTTGAGGTTAACGATTTAAAGAAGACAAACCCAAACCCTAAGAATAACATAAAGTGGAATGGGAACAAACCGAAATCATTTAAAGGTATAGCGCTATACATACCGAACATGAAATAAACCATCAAGGCAAATTCTAAAATCATATTTGGAGATAGCTTTTTAGCAAGGTATTTATTTCCTTTCCAGCTTTGTTTCAACGTACTGATGTTGAATTTTGGGGTACGAACGAATTCACTACGTTTACCCATATGGCCTTCAATTACTGCAATGGTATTATGTAACGAGAACCCTAATGCTACCGAGAAAAATGTAAAAAATATGCGGATATAATCTACAAAATTGTTAAAGCCGCTACCTTGAATGCTCTTGTAAGTAAACCAATAGCATACAAATAAAATGATGGTACTTATAGCGAATAGACTTAGTAGAGAGAAAACCCAGTCTAAATGGCCATAGGTATTTTTAATATATAAAGAGGGTATGCTTAGTATTGCTACTAAGAAAACACATAAGAACATTGAGCTGTTTAATAAGTGCATTACGCCGTGAAATTTTGTTTTAAACGGTATGTTCTTGGCTTTAACAACACTCCAAACAGACTTTCTAAAATTCTCTGCGCCACCCTTGTTCCAACGAAACTGTTGTGAGCGTGCAGCACTAATAACAACTGGGAGCTCTGCAGGTGTCTCTACATCTTCTAAATACTTAAATTTCCAGTTTTTTAACTGTGCACGGTAACTAAGATCTAAATCTTCGGTTAGCGTATCGCCTTCCCAGTTGCCAGCGTCGATGATGCAATCTTTACGCCAGATACCTGCGGTTCCGTTAAAATTAATGAAATGCCCTTTGCTATTACGACCTACTTGTTCTAATGTAAAGTGGGCATCTAGGGCAAAGGCCTGTATTTTTGTCAACGTTGAATAGTCGCGGTTTAAATGCCCCCAACGGGTCTGTACCACACCTATTTCTTCATCTTTAAAATAAATAACGGTTTTCTTCAACCAATCTGAAGCTGGCATAAAATCAGCATCAAAAATGGCGATGAATTCTCCTTTTGCTATTTTCAATCCTTCTTTTAGAGCTCCGGCTTTAAAACCTGATCTATCTGTTCTGCGAATATGTTGAATATCTAAACCAGTTTCTTGCAGTTTAGTAATGGCAGCAGCGGTAGCAATTACAGTATCATCGGTAGAATCATCTAACACCTGAATTTCTAATTTGCTTTTTGGATATTCAATTTTGGCAATATTTTCTAATAGGCGATCCATTACATACTCCTCATTAAAAACAGGAAGTTGAATGGTAACAAACGGTATTTCCTTTGGATCTAGAAGATTAAATTTAGGCGCTGTTTCGTTCTGTCTTTTTTGAGACAAATAGTTGAATAATAGATTTAGCTGCGCCAAGCTATAAAAGAAAATCAATAGTAATGATATACTATAAATTGCTATAATAAAGTACGCTAGTGCTAATTCCATATTATTTTATGCTGTATTTGAAGATCCACCCCAAAATTTTTATGCCTGCAAATATACTACCTTTTACGGTTCCTGAAACTTTTGAGATACCTATTCTTCGTTTGTAACGTACTGGTACTTCGGTGTATGTCATATTCTTCTTTAAAATTTTCAATTGCATTTCCACTGTCCACCCATAGGTTTTGTCTTCCATGTTCAATTCTTTGAGCGTATTGTACTTAATGGCTCTAAAAGGGCCTAAGTCTGTGAACTTTGCGCCAAAAAATAATCTCATTAGAAATGTGGCTAACCAGTTGCCGAATACTTGTTGCGGAGTCATCGACCCCTCTTCACGTAATTTTTTTCTTCTTGCGCCGACAACAAAATCGATATCATCTTCTAAAATAGGGGCTACAACCTTATCTAACTCTTCAGGATAATCAGAATAGTCTCCATCGATAAATACGATAATATCTGGCTGTTTGGATTTTGATGCAACGTATTCTAGTCCCTTAAGGCAAGCATAGCCATAACCTTTTCTTGGTTCTGTTAATACAGTTGCCCCAGCTATTTCTGCATTTTTTGCAGTATCATCTGAGGAATTATTATTAACAACAATAATTTCAGAAACTGATTTCGGCAGTTCATTGATAACATGGGCAATAGAATCTGCTTCGTTAAAAGCCGGAATAATCACTTTTATATCGACCATTATTTTAAATCTGATAAACTATTTTCATGTGTAAAGTCTTTGAATGTTGACCATTCATTGATTTTTGCACCCTTTCTATATTTTTCTGCAGATATCAATTTCGAATCTTTATATTTTAAACAGTAGCCATCTTTAACGCCTTTTGTTAATTGGCATTTATGATTTATACGGCCTTTTTTATCATAAAACAGCCACCAGCCTATTTGTTCGTTTTTAAGATATTTTCCTTCTTTGGTACGAATTCGATTTTCATCATAGAAAAACCAATATTTTTCTTTTTTACCATATTCAAAATAGCCTTTCTCAGCTATTTTACCATTCGGGTGGTAAAAGGACCAATAATCAGATTTTACATTAAAACGCAACCATCCTTCGCTAGCCAAAGTACCATCCTCAAAATAGGTTCGTTCATAACGTTTGTCTTCAGAACCTGTAAAGGCCAATAAGATAAAGCTAATTAGTATGGCGTAAACGAATTTTAATAACTTCATTTTCATTTATTTAATCTATTAACCTCTGCACTCAACACTATTGCCAAAGATCGGGTAATTTTTTTAGTCAAAGAATTTGTAAAACCCTTAAAATACTTGCCATTTTTATACTAGTTGATTTCGTTCTTTATGCTGTATGTATTTTTTCCTTTTTTTAGCGGAATATCAGTTCCTTGCCAAGACACAATTCCTACCATGGTTTCAGGTATTGTTATTTCGGCCAATAGTTTATTCTTGGTTCTATTCAGCTTAAATTTTATAATTCCTTTTGGGGTAGGTAATAGGCCCTCCATAGTTTTTAGTTTGCCAAATACTGGAGTTATCTTTATTTCTTCAAAATTATTTTTCACAGATTGAATGCCAGCTAGATAATTAAAATAGAAATAAGCAGGTGATACACTCCAAGGGTGTACTTCTGAACGTGTAGGTTTCTCAATACTTTCAAAACGCTCTAGAGTAGTAGTCATATTGTCTTCAATCATCTTCTCCCATGGTTTCTGGGCAACATCGAATAATTCTGGTGCGCCAACTTTCTTTATAGCCTCAAAAAGGTAAAAACGATAATAATAGGTCGCCTGTAATAAATCTTTATCGTTCAATATTTTACCAAGAAGTGCCCTTTGCTCGCTTTCGGGTATAGCATCAGTCAATATGGCCATGATATTGGTATGCTGGTCATAAATAGTCTTATCTGGCCGTTCGGCAAAAATGTTCCTTTTCGTATCAAAACAAAGGTCATAGACCGATTTTTTAATTTCCTCTGCACGATTTTGATACTCTAACGAAGTTTGGTCATCACCAATTTCTTTAAAAAGCATAGCTGCATTTCGTAATGCATGTACATGATGTAAACTTACAACTGCAGAGTTTTCGCCATCATTTTTTGTTGCTGTACCACTACCGTTATTTGGGCCAGTATACCAGTCAATAAAATAACGATAGGGAGTTTTGTTGACTAAATTCAAACCGTTCATGTTCTTTTCAAAACCTGCCAATGTGTTTACAATGCCATTTTTATAGGTGTGTATAAAATCTTTATCGCCAGAAACATTGTAGTAGTCGGCAATCATATCGACCCATACCAAAGAATACGTTGGGTAAATAAATGTTGAACGAAGCGGATATGCTCCTAGAATATTACCGTCTGAATCTCTAGAATGGTCAAATTGGCGAATAGCGTTTTTTGTATGCTCAGCATTACCACTCATGGCTTGCCAGATCAAGGCTTGTATTTTAGAATCACCTACGTACTGCATGGTTTCATAATAGGCATCACTTAAAAAATAGTCTTGTGTGCAGATATCGATTGTACGTTTACAGATTTCGAAAATTCGATTGTAAAGTTTATTGTCTGTAGTGAACTTGGCTATGGAAGGTATGGTAGTTCTTGATCGATGATTCTTGAATGAATTTAAAACTAAGGGCTGCTCTTTTGTTTCTATTTCAAATTCAATAAAACGAAATGTCCGCATCCAATTCGGAATGAATTTCTGTTGGTCTTTTCCGTTGGATGTAATAAGGTCGTAATACCCTAAAAGCTGTTTGCCTTCAAGGTCGTTTCGGTCTCCTTTTTCATTGTTTGGACCAAATAGATTTTCAGCATATTTGATGGTGATTTTTGCTGATTTTCCTTTACTGAAAATCAACTCAGGAAATCCGTTGGTTACATATTGCTGATCTATTAGAAATGTGGTTTTTGTTTTTGCAGGAATATTAAGCTCGCTTACAGGAATCTTTTCGGTAATAGGCTTTGTTGATCGTACAATACTTCCTATCTGTTCTTCATCCCAAGTAAGTAAAGGTAAATTTCGCGGTTCAAGCAAATACGCAATTGAACCACCCATGCTACTAGCATTCTCGAAAAATTCAGTTTTTTGCCAGTTGGCATCATTGAAATCTAATAATTCCCAACCAGTAGGGTAGGCGTTTAAATCAACAATATCGGTAGGGTTGTTTGCGTAGAAACCACCGACAATAGCCTTTTTTTCATCACCACGCCAAACAACTTCATTGGCTTTATACGAATCATCTAAGGTGCACACCCAAGCATCTTGCTTTCCGGTGGTGTTCAGTTGTTCTGCATTTTTAGTGACACCGTTCACCATTAAACTTGTGAAAATAGACTGCATCCCCAGAAATCTTCTTTTCCCGAAATTAATCACTTTTACCGCTAAGATGTTTTTACCATTTTGTAGGTAGTATTTAAGGTTTAAAGTTTCATATTTATAATGCTGAATATCGCTTAACTGTGGGCCATGAGTAACCAGTTTTCCATTAACATAAAGAAAATAATGATTGTCTGCAGAAATGTTAATAATGAAATCTGCGCTATTATCATCTACTTCAAATGTATTTCGAAAAAGTACTACACGGTCTTCACCACCTAAAATATTTGGGTGACTTACCCAGCTAGCATGTATGTTTTCTGGGCCATAAATTACTTCAGGATAATTAACTTCCGTTTGTGCATGAATAGAAAGAGCAATAAAAAAAAGTAAAATAAAATAACGTATCATTTTTAAATTTGATGTTGTTGTAAGCTCTACAAATCATGTAGGAAAAGATAAATCAATCTTTCACAACTGTGAGACTACTTTTAAGCTTATATATTTATATTCGACTTGTTGCGAAATTAGAATATACAATGAGATAATTAAGAATCTATTTATTATTCACTAAATCCATTAAATCAACATCGTTTCCTAATAGCACATCTTTAGAGTTGATACGGCCTTTCTCAGGTCCGTTTTCTAATTTGAGCACTCCACGTGGGCACACGGCAGAACAAACTCCGCAACCTACACAACTAGAACGAACTATATTCTCACCCTTTTGAGCATATGCCCTAACATCAATACCTTGTTCACAATAGGTAGAACAGTTACCACATGAAATACACTGCCCACCATTTGTTGTTATTCTAAAGCGTGATTTAAATCGTTGTACAAACCCTAAATATGCCGCTAGGGGACAACCAAACCTACACCATACCCTATTGCCGAAAATTGGATAA
>CAXBIJ010000040.1:0-15381 GCA_963975675.1 uncultured Maribacter sp.
ATGAGTCAAAAATTATTGAATCTTTACAAAGAGAAAGCAAACCTAAAGACAAAGGAAGTTACCTATGAAAATTTCGTGAAAGAAGTTTACGGATAATTTCAAACAATAAATTAAGTATCTTTACGGTGCCGGAAATGACATTTTCGGCACCTTTTTTTACTCTAAAAAATAGACATACAATTTATGGATTACGGAAAAGAATTCAAGAATTTCGCGATAAACGACCAAGGTATTAGTAGTACCTATTACGACACAATAATGAGCAGCATGTACCCAACAAACATGACGCCAAATATTATTGAAGAAAGGTCTATGAATATTGTTGCTATGGATGTTTATTCTCGTTTAATGATGGATCGTATCATTTTCATGGGTACGGCTATCAATGATCAAGTTGCAAATATCATACAAGCACAATTATTATTTTTGGCAAGTGTTGATGCTAAAAAGGATATTCAAATTTATATCAACTCTCCAGGAGGTAGTGTATATGCAGGTTTAGGTATTTATGATACCATGCAATTTATTACACCTGATGTTGCTACTATTTGTACAGGTATGGCCGCATCAATGGGTGCTGTTTTATTATGTGCTGGTGAAAAAGGAAAGCGTAGTGGCTTAAAACATTCACGTGTCATGATTCACCAACCAATGGGTGGTGCTCAAGGTCAAGCAAGTGATATTGAGATTACAGCAAGAGAAATACTCAAGTTGAAAGATGAATTATATCAAATCATAGCCGAACACTCTAACACTGATGTTGAGAAAGTTCGTGAAGATAGTGATCGTGATTACTGGATGAAAGCTGACGAAGCGCTTAAGTATGGAATGATTGATGAAATTTTGGTAAGGGATAGGGATTAATTCCGACTACTTAAACCAAATAAATAAATGATTTTTAAACCAAAAACGATTTTCAATCGTTAAGGAATAGAATAGAGAAGCTAAGATAATGGCAAAGGAAAATTTAGAATGTTCATTCTGCGGTAGAAAAAAACCAGAAACCAATTTATTGATTGCAGGTCTTGACGCACACATTTGTGACCGTTGTATAGAGCAGGCTCACGGTATTGTTGCCGAAGAATCAAAACAGACCAAGACAAATGATCTTTCTTCTGAACTAGTATTAAAAAAGCCTCAGGAGATTAAGGAATTTTTAGACACTTTTATAATTGGGCAGGAACGTACTAAAAAGGTAATGTCAGTTGCTGTTTATAATCATTACAAAAGATTACTTCAACCATCTTCTAAAGAAGATGATATAGAGATTCAAAAAAGTAATATTATTATGGTTGGGCAAACCGGTACAGGTAAAACCCTTATGGCAAAAACCATAGCTAAATTACTTAATGTACCATTAGCTATAGTTGATGCAACAGTATTGACCGAAGCCGGTTATGTAGGCGAAGATGTAGAAAGTATTCTAACACGTCTCTTACAGGCAGCAGATTACAATCTTGAAAAAGCTGAAAGAGGAATTGTATTTATTGATGAAATAGATAAGATAGCTCGCAAGGGTGATAACCCATCAATTACTAGAGATGTTTCTGGTGAAGGTGTACAGCAGGGGCTTCTAAAATTATTAGAAGGCACTGTTGTCAATGTTCCACCTAAAGGCGGAAGAAAGCATCCTGATCAAAAGTTTATTGAAGTCAATACCGAAAATATACTTTTTATTGCTGGAGGAGCATTTGATGGTATTGAACGTGCAATTACAAAACGCTTGAATATGCAAGCTGTAGGGTATAGCGCTTCAAAAGCAGACAACTTTTTGGACACCTCCAATATGTTGCAATATATAATACCTAGAGATTTAAAAGAATTTGGACTTATACCTGAAATTATTGGTAGACTTCCAGTTCTAACACATATGAACCCGTTGGACAAAAAGACATTAAGAGCTATTTTGACGGAACCAAAAAATGCAATCATTAAACAGTACGAGAAACTGTTTGCAATGGATGATATTACTTTCACAATCACTGAACAAGCATTAGACTATATTGTAGACAAGGCTATTGAATACAAACTTGGTGCTAGAGGTTTAAGATCATTATGTGAAGCAATCTTTACGGATGCAATGTTCGAAATGCCGAGCACAGGAGATACAACATTCAAAGTAACGAAACCTTATGCTGAAGAAAAATTATCTTACGACACTGTAAAAAAGTTAAAAGCAGTTTCTTAATTAAGATTTGATAATTATATAAAAAAAAGCGTAGATAAATATCCACGCTTTTTTTATATTCTATACCTATATACTAGACCACTTTCTTAATTTGTGGAGCTATTTGCGTTACTTCTTGCAATAAATCTAAGCAAACTTTTTGAATGATTTTCTCATCAGAATAGAGGGTGTGCCCATAATTGGAAACCACTTCCATATCGATACCTAATCTATCAGCCCATTCATCACTTGGCTTAAAGGGATCATTTTCACCATATACCAATTGAAATGGAACATTTGGCCTTTCATTTTTTAAACGAATTCTAGTGGCCGAAACACTATAAAAAGACTTCACAGGTAATCCTTTTTTTGCAGCTTCCCAAACAATTGTTGCTCCAATACTAAAAGCAAGGTAATAACATGGTTCTTTCTCTTTTTTCAACAAATGAGAAACAGCAGTATCAATACCACCATCAACAAAGGCACTATGAACGTTTTCCTCTGAATGCACTAATAAATCAAGATTGGCCAATTGCTGACTATCATAAAAGGTAATATCAAAATACTGTTGAAGATACCCTAAATATGAAGTAATCCACATCCCTTTCTTAGCGCCCCACATATCTGAAACAATCACTAATTTCTGTGCCATAATAATAGTATTTTATAGTTTGGTTAAGTTTTCCTACAGCAAGTTGGATTTTTAGCTTCAGTTAATAGCATTTAATTGTTTACTCGCTTAAAAATATCGTTGTAGTCCCTTTTAGCGAGAATCATATACTAAAAAGCAGCAATTCAAATAGCTATTACTTAGCCTCTTAAACCATAGCAAAGTTAATTCAACTATTGAGCCAAAATATAAATTTGTTGTGATTAGACTAAAAAAAGGTGTGTATAGAGGTAATTACTTGTTCATTCGCAATAATTCCTCTAAATAATCACGTTTATTGGAAAGTCTAGGTATTTTATGCTGCCCGCCAAGCTTGTCGTTTGCCTTTAACCAATCATAAAATAAATCTTTACGAGCAACGTGTACCAAGGGTAAGTTTAATGTTATATTATTTAGTCGTTTTGCTTCGTAATCAGAATTGAGTGATTTCAATGCATTGTCAAATACACCTACAAACGATTTTAAATCTTTTGGCATGGTTCTAAACTCCATTACCCACTCATGAGCCCCTTTTTCTTTATTAACCATAAAAACGGGTCCGGCAGTATAATCCATAATTTCAGCCTCGGTTTTGGCACACGCTATTTTTAATGCTTCCTCGGCGTTTTCAATAATCAGCTCTTCCCCAAAAACATTGATATGATGTTTGGTACGCCCAGTCACTTTTATTCTATACGGACTTTTGGAGGTAAACCTAACAGTATCTCCAATTTTATAGCGCCATAAGCCAGAGTTGGTGGTAATGATAATTGCATAATTTTTTCCTAGTTCAACTTCCCACAATGGTATAGCTTCTTGCTCTATAGTACCATAAACATCCATTGGAATAAACTCATAAAATATTCCATAATCTAACATTAATAAAAGATCCTCCTCATTATTTCTATCTTGAATAGCAAAAAAACCTTCTGAAGCATTATATATTTCGTAATACCTGAAATTATCATTTGGAAGTATTTTTTTATACTGTTCTATATAAGGATTGAAGTTTACCCCGCCATGAAAGTAAACTTCTAAATTTTCCCATACTTGAAATAAATTCTCCTTACCTGTTTCTTCCAGAACTTTGTTCATCAAGACCAACATCCATGAAGGAACCCCGGCAAGACTAGTAACATTCTCTTGTATACTCTCATGAATAATCGCCATCAGCTTACTTTCCCATTCACTCATCAAAGAAACCTTATTACTAGGGGTACTACTATATTCTGCCCATAACGGCATGTTATCGATAAGAATGGCAGACAAATCACCAAACAAAGAGCCATTATCCTCATAGAGCTCTTTACTGCCTCCTAAACGCAGACTTTTACCTGTAAACAATTGCGAGTTTTCATTATTGTTTAAATAAAGACAAAGTAAATCTTTGCTTGACTTATAGTGGCAATCCTCTAAAGCCTCATTACTAACAGGAATAAACTTACTTTTTGCATTTGTGGTTCCACTACTTTTAGCAAACAATTTCACTTTAGTAGGCCAAAAAAGATTTTGCTCGCCTTTTCGAGTACGCTCAATTATAGGCTCAATTTCTTCATAAGATACTATTGGCAAACGTTCTTTAAATGTTTTGTATGATTCAATAGATTCGAATTCATACTTTTTACCAACTTCAGTGTCTTCTGCAAACTCAAGTAATTGCAATAAAACTTCTTCTTGAACCTCTTCTGGGTACTTTAAAAAAAGTTCTATCTGATGATATCGCTTTTTCAACAACCAAGAGGCAATCGAATAAAATAAAGGATTTGGCATTTATCGGTATCTTTGTGTTGCTAAAAATAGCGTATCTAAGTATCATTTTCAAACTGATTATTCAATAAGCAGACCAAACATGCAATACGAAGGAGTACTAAAAAAAATGCAAACAGAAATAGGTCATCCTATACAATATTATATGCTGTTTGAATCTGATTTTCTAAATGTAAATCAAGTCCTTGATAAAAATCTAAAAATAGAATTTATAAAATTTCAATGTCTAAACTGCGGAAATGATAGACCTATTTATAGACAAGGTTTTTGCAAGACCTGTTTCTTTGAAATACCATCAGCGGGAGATTGGATAATGCGTCCAGAATTAAGCACGGCCCATTTAAATCAAGAAGATAGAGATTTAGCATATGAGAAAAAAGTACAATTACAACCACACATTGTCTATTTAGCCAATTCTAGTAATGTAAAAGTTGGCGTAACCAGAAAAGGACAAATACCCACCAGGTGGATTGACCAAGGCGCACATGAAGCTATTGAAATTGTAGAAGTACCCAACAGGTACCTTGCTGGCATTACCGAAGTTGCTTTAAAAAATTATGTTGGCGATAAAACAAATTGGCGCACTATGCTAACCAATAATGTTGTAGATGAGAATCTTTTAGAATGGCGTGAAAAATTAAAACAATACATACCTGAAGAAGCACTTCCTTATTATTTAGATAATAAAAGTGAAACCCAGATGGATTTCCCTGTATTGCAATATCCAAGTAAAGTAAAAAGTTTAAACCTAGATAAAACACCTTTATTCGAAGGTAAATTAAAAGGAATAAAAGGTCAGTATCTACTATTCGAAGATAACACCGTATTTAATGTTAGAGGCAGTGAAGGTTATTATGTAGGACTAACAGTTAATTAACTGTATCCTTTTTCTTTTTACCTAGAAAACCACCTAAGATATCTTTAGCTTTTTCTTTCACGACTTCCTTTTCGCTTTTAACCGGAACTGAATCTTTCTTAACAGTTGTACTATCGTTTGGTCTTTTAGTAGCAAGTATTCCACCTAAAATATCCTTAGCCTTTTGTTTATTAGAGGTTGTATCTTTTTTAATTGAATCTGATTTAGATTGATTACCACTTAAAATACCACCGATTAAATCTTTAGCCTTATCAGTACCTTTATTAATAAGTTTCTGTTTTTCTACCTCAATCAACTTTGTCGTAAGTTGTTTTACTCCTGAAGTTAAATCTGTTGTTATCTGCGGACTATTGTATAAACCTCCAATATTGGCAATAACAGGTATTTTTAAATCTGCCAAAGCCGTATCATCTATTTTAGCTATTAATTTAGTGATTTCAGAGCCTAGGTATTTAGCGGGTACCTGCATCGTAGCTTTGTAGTTTAATTTTTTATCGAATGTATGACTACCATCAATATTTATCGCAATATCTTTATAAGTAAGCGTAAATGGCTTAACAGCGACGATACCATCTTTAAATGAAAGTGATGTTTTTAAGTCTTTAAGGTTTAATTGCTTTAAATCGATAAAATTTAATTTAGACACAAGTGAATTCAATACTGGCGAAGATTCAGTGTTAATTTCGTCTGTAGCTATATCTGCGAACAAATCTCCACTAAGTGATAATAGATTCGGCAATAAATCATCAGTCAAATTACCCGATAATGAAATGTCTGACGTTAATTTTCCCTTCAATATTTGTGCGATAGGCGCAATTGATTTGAACAGTTCAATTGATTTAAAAGTCTCTTCTATACCCAATTGATTCAAATCTAATTTCATCACAAAAGTTGGAATCTCATTTTTCGTAGACACTTCTCCATTAAAAGACATTTTACCTCCGAACAAGCCAGAAGACATGTTACTTAACTTAGCCGTTTCATCTTTAATTTTTAGAACACCAGTAACATCACTTAAAACAATATCATCATAAAGCACTTGTTTAGCATTGGCATTTATGGTTGCATCAAGAAATGATGGTATTTTAATTTTCTCTGTTTGAACCGCTCCACCACTTTGATTATCACCAACATTAAATGCGGTTTCGGTATCGGCGACCATAAAATCATTTAAAGCAAACCGCTCAGATTTTAAATTAAAATTACCTTCAACTTTTTCATCATTAAACATAAACCCTAAAAGGTTATTAATGGTACCCGTTAAATCAAAATCAGTTTTACCTGTTGTACCATTTAAACTATTTAATGTTACTGTTTTCGGATTGAAGGTTAAACTTGCCTTTGTAAATTTAACTGGGTTAGCAAGTTCAACAGAATTATATTCAAAATTCGTGACACTTAAATCACCTTTAGTATTCGTTTTTTCATACTGCTTTTTTTCAACCGAAGCCATGTCGAAAGCCGTGGTTATATCAGCTTTTAGAAAACCTTTTAAGTCATAACCGGCCGGTACAGGGTATGCTTTTGAAATATTAGCCAAGTTCATAGCCCCATCTATATGAGCATTTACTTTAGTATTAACCATAAGCTCGGTAATATTCGATGTAAGATTAAACTTGTCTTCATCAATCATAAATGAAGCTTTTTTAATATCTACATAGGTATCTTCTGTAATACCAGTTTTATTATTCAATTGAATATCAAAAAAGACATTACGAACAGCTTTAGGTAAATCTGGATATTTGAAAGATGCATTATCCGATTTAATTTCAATATTAAACTTAGGAATATGAGTATCGTCTATAATACCATTAAAATTACCATTTACAATGAAATCACCTGTGGTAGTAACATTTTCAATATTCTTAGAATAGATTTCTGGCATTACACCCAAAAAGTTTTTAAAATCAGAAGAAGGTGTTTTAAAGGTTAAATCTATTTCTTGATTTTCATCATTCACAATAACAAAACCATCAAAGACCAAAGGAAGCTGATTAACTAGAGCTTCGTTCTTTAAAAAGGAATATTTATTTTGGTTTAAATCTATACCTATTAAGGCGTCTAATTTCACCTTGTTTTTATTCAGATAATTTACACTATCCATTTCAAACGAAACTAAAGCATCGGAATGTGTATCTAACTCTGAAGTTGCCAGAGACAAATCACCTGTTCCATTATGTTGAAAATCATCTAACTTTAAAGTAATACCCGTAGACTTATCAGTATAATAAATTTTAGAGTTTGAAACCTCATAAGATTTTAAATCAAAAGAAAACCCATCTGAACTAATAGTTTCTTCAACTCTTAAATTTTCTGAAGTTACAGCGATATCGTAATTAGCGTTCTCTTCTTTATCAATGACCACATTGAGAAATGCACCGTTTATATAAATATTATTAATTGCAATTGGATCTTCAGTGCCTTTAAATAATTGCATAATGCCCATAGTTAAATCTAGTGAATTGGCCCTAAACAAAGTATCTCCCTCAAAAGGAGCTTTATTGATTAAAACTACATCTTTAAATTTCACTTCTGCATTAGGAAAACTGCTAAATAAACTCAAATCTGCTTCCGAAAAATCGAGTGTAGCATTCACATTCTTATTGACATTATTTTTTATAATGTCTCCAATCTTAGCCTCTAAGAAAAAAGGTGCTGCAATGAGCACTGCTATTATCAACAATAGAATTACACCTATAATTTTCAATATTTTCTTACCCATAGTATATTTTTACACTGATTTATTTACGCGTTTATTCTAATATATCTAAGTCCAATTCTTCATTTGGCTTTAAATCAAAACGTTTTCTCATCATATATACGAAGAAATAGAGAAAAGGGGTGTCTAAGAATGCAATAAAAATCTTAAAAATAAATCCGCTTACAACGAGGCCGAAAAAAAGCTCCCAAGGCAGTACTTTAAAAACACATAGCAGTCCCACAACGGTAAAGGTGTCAAGAAATTGCGATAGAAATGTAGAAAAATTATTACGTAACCATAAATACTTTCCATTAGTCAATTTTTTCCAAAAATGATAAATGGCAACATCTACATATTGGGCTAACAAATAGGCTATCATTGAAGCTAATACTGCAATTGGCGATAATGCAAATACCTGTGTAAAGGTTTGATCATTTATTGGTGAGGTTGGAATTGCAGGCACTACCTCTGCAAGTAAAATAATACCCATAGAAAAGAATGATGCGAAAATACCTGCAGTCACTATCTGATTCGCCATCTTTCTGCCATATATCTCAGAGATAAGGTCAGTGATTAAAAAGGTAATGGGATAAGGCAAAATACCCACGGAAACCTCAAAAAGCGATACTCCAAAGACAGTAAAATCACCAAATGGATTCCAATAGAAGAATTTTTGAAAAATAAGATTCGATACCACTAAGGAGGTAATAAACAGTGCCCCTAAATACAAATAAATACGTTGTGCTAGTTTCCTATCCTTTAACGTCATAGTTTATTTGATATCCAATGCAAAAGGCATTCTTGCCTGTATTCCTTTTTGTTCTTTGAAAGACTTTAACTCTTTAAGAATCATATACGCTTCATCGCCAATTTCATTTTTCAGCATATTATCTTTTAATTGCATACTAGCCCCTTCTAAATCTTCCATAAAGCGCTCAAAGCCACTTTTATATTTAGGAAATTTTTTAATTCCGTAAGACTTTAAAGAAGCTATTTCTGCAGCTGCAGAAATAGCGTCATCTAAATTTCCTAATTCGTCTACCAAACCAATTTCCAAAGCCTCAGTACCGCTCCAAACACGACCTTGAGCAACGCTATCTACTTGTGCCATGGTCATATTACGACCTTCAGATACACGTTGTAAAAATGTTTGATACGTATCTTCTATACTTTCTTGAATTTGATTTTTAAAACTCTCTTGCATAGGTTCGAACAAAGAATAATCAATGGCATTCTTATTGGTACCAACCTGTTCTGCATTTATTCCAATATTATCAGCCAATTCAGTAATATTCGGTACAGTACCAAAAACACCAATTGAACCAGTAATTGTAGTTGGCTCTGCAAATATCTTATCTGCGCCCGCAGCTATATAATAACCACCAGATGCTGCTACGTTACCCATAGAAACAATAACTGGCTTTACTTTTTTAGTAAGTGCTACTTCTCTCCAAATAATATCAGAAGTCAATGCGCTACCACCCGGTGAATTAACTCTTAATACAATAGCTTTAACGCTTTCATCTTCCCTTGCTTTAATTAGAGCCTCATTAATGATACCTTGTCCTATAATATTTGGGCCACCTTCCCCATAAAATATTTCTCCTTGAGCAAAGACAACTGCAATCTTATCATCACCAGATTTTAATTTTTTCTTATTTGAATATTTCACATAATCATCTAGTGTGCTAATATTAATCTTATCCTCTTTTTTTATAGAGAGCGCATTAGCCAATTTATTTTCATATTCATCGTAAAAAGCTATACCATCTACTAGGCCAGATTTTTTTGCATATTTAGGTGTTCTTCCACCTAAGGTGTCAGCTATAGTATTTAAATCAGATTCTGAAATGCCTCTTGTATTAGAAATATCGGTCACCATAGAATTCCACAGCGATTGAAGCAATGAAGTCAATTGACTTCTATTCGCTTCACTCATATTATTCTCTAAATATGGTTCTACCGCGCTTTTATATTTACCATGGCGAATTACTTCCATTTTAACACCTGATTTTTCCTGTAATTCTTTAAAATATAGCACTTCAGTAGATAATCCTTTAAAATCTAACATACCAACAGGATTCATGAAAATTGAATCTGCCACACTTGCTAAATAATAATCGCGCTGCATATAAAAATCTGCAAAAGCATAAATAAATTTACCTTCAGATTTAAAGTCTTCTAACGCACCCCTAATTGCCTGCGTTTGCGCCAAGCCAGCAATGATAAAGTTGTTATTAATACTAATTCCTTTAATACGGTCATCATTTTTCGCAACTTCAATAGCATGCAATATCTCATCCAATCCTTGTGACTGTTCAAAAATGCCCGCAAATGGATCAAGCTCATGGGTACCTGTATAATCTGAAATTGGTCGTTGTAACTGAAGCTCTAATATTGAATTGTTTTTCACCGCAACAGTGTCTTCCCCGCTACTTACAAGCGTGACAAAAATTAAAAACATAACAAATAAGATTCCGAAAGCGAATAGGGAACCCAAAATAGAGGCTAAAAAATTTCTCAAAAAATTCATGTAAATCTTACTTTTAATAGTTAACAAAGATAACTAATGTGAATATGTTTTAGTTATTTTGTGCCAATATTATGGGAGTGTACAAAACAGCATATTTATCTATTGGAAGTAATTTAGGAAACAGGGAACTTCTATTACAAAAAGCTATTTTCGAAATAGGAAAGAAAGCCGGAGAAATAAGGCAGGTCTCGGCTATATATGAAACACCTTCATGGGGTTTTGAAGCAGAAGATTTTTTAAATGCATGTTTAGAAATTCAAACATTATTGACCCCAGAAAATCTGCTAACTGCAATTTTAGAAATTGAAGCAAACTATGGTAGACAAAGAAATAATAGTGAAAGCTATCAAAGCAGAACACTAGACATTGACATTATCTACTATGAAAAGGAAGTTATTAAAACACCAAGTTTAACAATACCACATCCAAAACTTCAGGACCGTAAATTTATTTTAAAGCCTTTGGCAGATATCTCGCCACAATTCTATCACCCCATTTTTAATAAGGACACAAGAAATCTATTACAAGAATGTAAAGACAAAAGTATCCTAACCAAAAGAACTATAAAGCTTTTCATAAGCAGGCATTCACTTTTTGCCAGTTTTAATTATTTGGCCATTGAAGGTAACATCGGCGCGGGAAAGACAACCTTAGCAACAAAAATCTCCAATGATTTTAATGCGAAATTAATATTGGAACGATTTGCTGAAAATCCGTTTCTACCAAGTTTTTATGAGGATCAGGCCAGGTATGCTTTTCCACTAGAGATGTCTTTTTTGGCAGATCGCTATCAGCAATTTACAGAAGATACGAATCAGCTTGATCTCTTCAAAAGTTTTATGGTGAGCGATTATGACATTTACAAATCATTAATTTTCGCAAAGGTAACCTTGCAGCAAAACGAATTTGAGCTTTACCGAAAAGTTTTCAATTTCATGTACAAGGAGGTTAAAAAACCAAGAATTTACGTTTATCTGTACCAAACCACAGAACGACTTTTAGAGCAAATAAAGAAACGTGGTAGAGATTATGAACAAAATATAGAACTCTCTTACTTAGAACGAATTAATAGAGGTTATTTTGATTTTTTAAAGACCTATCCCAAAGAAAATCAGCTAGTTATAGATGTTAGCGATTTAGATTTCGTGAGTCATAATATAGATTATGAAACTGTTTTAACTAAGATTGAAGATTTCGCATTATCATCACTATAACACAATATATTGTGTTATTTCTTGCGTAAATGAAAAGGATTTACTTTATTGCACCAACATAAGTGCAACTAACTAACTCAAACTATACTTGAAAACCTGGTCTATGACCAGGTTTTTTTTATGCATTTAATTTATTCCAGCAATCCCATATTACAACACCAACGCTTACCGAAATGTTTAAAGAGTGCTTTGTTCCAAACTGAGGTATTTCCAAAATCTCATCACTTGCTGAAACGACATTTTGCGCAACACCTTTCACTTCGTTACCAAAGATTAAAACCTGTTTTTCATTTTTCACTGGAATATATTTGTTTAATTGAGTCGCATTTTCAGCTTGTTCTACCGATATCACATGACATCCTTCAGCTTTCAATTTCTCTACTAAATCAATAGTCTCAGGCACATACTCCCAATCAACACTTTCTGTTGCTCCCAAAGCAGTTTTATGAATATCTTTATGAGGAGGCGTAGCGGTTATGCCGCACAAGTATATTTTTTCAACCAAAAAAGCGTCTGCTGTTCTAAAAACCGAACCTATATTATTCAAACTACGAATATTGTCTAAAACGATAATAATAGGAGCCTTACCAGCAAGTTTAAATTCTTCGACATCCTTTCTTTCCAATTCTTCATTTCGCAATTTCCTCATGCTTTAATTTAATTTTCGATAGACCATTTAATATGATAAACTTATCCGCAAATATCAACAATGATTTAAAATCCATGGATAAAATCATACTTTCGTAAAGGTGCAAAATTAATGAGATAAAGATAAAGTGGCGGATAAAAGCAAGATAAAAAAGGTAACCCCTTTAATGAAGCAATACAATACCATCAAGACCAAATATCCTGATGCGTTATTGCTTTTTCGCGTAGGTGATTTTTACGAAACCTTTGGTGAAGATGCCGTTAAGGCTTCTCGTATATTAGGAATTATTCTTACTAATAGAAATAATGGTGGTGAACGAACAGAATTAGCTGGTTTTCCACATCATTCATTAAATACGTATTTACCGAAGTTAGTTAAGGCAGGCCAACGTGTTGCTATTTGTGATCAGCTCGAAGACCCCAAACAAACCAAAACGATTGTTAAGAGAGGTGTTACTGAATTGGTAACCCCAGGTGTGGCAATGAATGATGATATACTTCACTCAAAAACTAATAATTTTCTCTGTGCAATTCATTTTGGAAGAAAAAAAATTGGAATTTCTTTAGTTGATATATCTACAGGTGAGTTTTTAACCTCAGAAGGTGGCGAAGAACAAATCGATAAACTTTTACAGAATTTTTCTCCGAATGAAATTCTAATTTCAAAAGCCCATAAAAAAGAATTTACTGAAGCATTTGGTAAAAATCATCATTTATTTTATTTAGAAGATTGGGTATTTCAAGAAGACTATGCCTTAGAAAACCTTAATTCACATTTCAACACCAAAACATTAAAAGGATTCGGTGTTGATCATTTAAAATGCGGTGTTATTGCATCTGGTGTTATTCTACATTATTTAGGAGAGACGCAGCATCGCCAATTACAACATATTTCTAAATTACAGCGAATCGCCGAAGATGATTATATATGGATGGATAGGTTTACCATAAAAAATTTAGAACTATATCATTCAACAAATCTAAATGCTGTAACTCTATTAGATGTAATTGATAAGACGATTTCACCAATGGGTGGTCGTATGATTAAAAGATGGCTCGCCCTACCCTTAAAAAATCTTGAGAAAATAAAAAGAAGACAACAAATAGTTTCTTTTTTATATAACCAAGACGTAGTTCTAGAAAAATTTCAACACCATATTAAACAGATGGGCGATTTAGAACGCTTAATCTCAAAAGTTGCTACAGGTAAAGTCAACCCTAAAGAAGTTGTACAGCTTAAAAATTCACTTGAAGCTTTAATACCCATTAAGCAATTAGCAACCGTATCTAAAAATGAATCTTTAGCATTAACTGGAGACCAAATACAATCTTGCGATTTATTAAGAGCAAAAATAAAAGAAATGCTTAATGAAGATGCGCCTGTTAATATTTTAAAGGGTAGTACCATCGCAAAAGGTTTTTCAGAAGAATTAGATGAACTTAGAGGTTTGGCTACGACTGGCAAAAATTATTTAAAAAGCATGCTTGAAAGAGAAACTGCCGCAACTGGCATCACCTCTCTTAAAATAGCTTCTAACAATGTTTTCGGGTACTACATTGAAGTAAGAAACACACATAAAGACAAAGTACCAGATACTTGGACACGTAAGCAGACCTTGGTCAATGCAGAACGCTACATCACTGATGAATTAAAAGAATATGAATCAAAAATACTAGGGGCTGAAGATCGCATCTCAACTTTAGAACAACAACTTTTTTCTCAATTGGTTGTATGGATGCAGGAATACATTGCCCCAGTGCAAAACAACGCATACCTAATAGCGCAACTAGACTGCCTTTGTGGATTTGCTCAATTGGCTAAAGAAAATTCATACAACTGTCCAGAGCTTAATGATTCTACTGATTTACAAATAACCAATGGTAGGCATCCTGTTATTGAAAAACAACTGCCTTTAGGTGAGCAATATATCGCCAATGATTTACAATTAGATAGATCCAACCAGCAATTCATAATGATTACCGGACCTAACATGAGTGGTAAATCGGCATTATTAAGACAAACAGCATTAATTGTACTACTCGCACAAATGGGAAGTTTTGTACCTGCAGAAAGTGCTAAAATAGGGGTGGTTGATAAAATATTCACCCGTGTTGGCGCCAGCGATAATATTTCGATGGGTGAATCGACCTTTATGGTTGAAATGAACGAAACAGCATCAATACTTAATAACATATCAGAACGTAGTTTAGTTTTATTAGATGAAATAGGAAGAGGAACCAGTACTTACGATGGTATTTCAATTGCCTGGGCCATTTCAGAATATCTGCATGAGCACCCAGCCAGAGCAAAAACGATGTTTGCTACACATTACCACGAACTTAATGAAATGACGAACACGTTTAATCGCATTAAGAATTTCAATGTTGCCATCAAAGAATTAAAAGATACCGTTCTATTCCTTAGAAAATTAGTTCCTGGAGGCAGTGAGCATAGTTTTGGTATTCATGTTGCAAAAATGGCAGGTATGCCACAACAAGTAATTCAAAAGGCGTATAAAATTTTGAAAAAATTGGAAAATAAACACGTTAACCAAGAAATCGGTGACCAACTTAAAAACACTTCCAATGAAATGCAATTAAGTTTTTTCAACTTAGACGACCCTTTATTAGAAGAAATCAAGGAAGAAATCACACATTTAGACATTGATACCCTTACACCGGTAGAGGCGCTAATGAAGTTAAATGAAATTAAAAGGCTGTTAACCAAGGAGAAGAAGGCGACCTCATAAATTTTTTTATTCTTTTGCTTATTTTTACTTTGGTTTTTACAGAATTGTATTAAATTTGCACCCGCATCTTTTAAG
>CAXBIJ010000041.1:0-15273 GCA_963975675.1 uncultured Maribacter sp.
TTTAAAGGATTGTAGTACAAAATTCGACAATCGTTATGCTAGAGAATTCTGGATTCTGAAAATGGCTAATAGTAGATTAAATTCAAAATATTCTGAGCAAAGCACATCAACTTTAAGTAAAAATATTGCCCCAAAATCAGTTGAAAAAGATTTTCAAGCCACTACCGCCTCAAAACAATCTTTTGATTCTGTATCTATATCTGAAGTTGCTGAAACGGACTCAGAGGCATTTGAAAGAACTGCCGAATCCTATGCTATTTCACATAAGACATTTGAAAACATTGAAGGTGTTCAAAATGGTTATTATGTGATTTCCGGTATTTTTAGTAATAGTGGGAATCTAAAATCACAAGTTAGAAAATTAAATAAAAAAGGTTTTGACTCAGGTTATTTTCAAAACCCCGAAAACAATTTATACTACCTATATTTAAATTATTACGAATCTTGGGAAACAGCTTTAGAGGATTGTAGTTCAAAATTCGACAATCGTTATGCTAAAGAATTTTGGATACTAAAAATGGGTAATAGTAATTTAAATTCAGAATTAATTCCTTTAGATGAAGTAACATTTGATGATTTAGAATATTCTGAGCAAGGCACATCAACCTTAAATCAAAATGTTGCTCCTAAATCAGTTCAAAAAGAGTCTAAAAGTAAAATAGTACAAAGAGCTGATGAGTACTTTAATAAAATGTGGTACGCAGAGGCAGCAAAACTCTACGAACTTGCACTAAACAAAAGCAAGGAAGATTATACCTATGAAGTATTAAAAAAAGCAGGTGATGCACATTATTTTAATACGGATATGGAAAAAGCTTATAAGTGGTATAATATCTTGTATGAAAAATATGAATCAGAAATGAGTTCTGATTATCTTTTTAAGTATGCACATTCCCTTAAAGGTATTGGAAATTACAAAAGGTCAAAACGCCTTATGAAATTATACAATAGAAAATTAGCAGGGGAAAAGATAGAAAAGAATAGTGAATTAAATGAAATTGTATTGGACGGTCTTTTACGAATGGATGATAGGTTTGATATTAAAAACATTACTATTAATTCAAAATATTCTGAATTTTCGCCAATGTATTATAATAGCAACGAAATAGTTTACGCATCGGCAAAAGATTCATCTATATTTAATACCAGAAGGTATAAATGGAATAATCAACCTTATTTAGATTTATATGTAGCCAAAATAAATGAAGAATCTCAAGATTTAAAGAATGCAATAAAGTTCTCGAAAGAAATTAACACCAAATACCACGAAGCTTCGGTTGCCTTTTCACCAGATAATGAAACCATGTATTTTACGCGAAATAACTATGGTAAAAAATTGAAAAGAGATAAGAATGGCATAAACAATCTTAAAATTTACCGCTCTAAAAAAATTAACGGAGAATGGACAAAGGCCGATGAAGTATCTTTTAACAGTGACGACTATTCAACCGGTCATCCAGCTTTAAGCAAAGATGGCAAGCAGCTTTACTTTGTTTCAGACATGCCAGGCAGTATTGGTGAAACAGATATTTTCGTAGTTGATGTACTAGAAAATGGTTCTTTTTCTTCCCCAAGAAACTTAGGTCCTGAAATCAATACAGAACGTAAAGAAATGTTTCCTTTTATAAATGAAAAGAAACTTTACTTTTCTTCTGACGGTCATGTTGGTTTAGGAGGCTTAGATGTTTTTGAAGTTGCCTTCGATGATGAAGCTGGATTTCTAGAAGTTAGAAATGTTGGAAAACCTATAAATAGTAAAAAAGATGATTTTTCATTTATAGTAGATGAGGATACACAAAAAGGATATTTTGCTTCTAACCGAAAAGGTGGTAAGGGCGATGACGATATTTATTCGTTTAAAACATTACAGATTGAGGAAATTCCAACAAATACAAACGCCATTTCTGGGATAGTTACAGAATTGGTAAGTGGTGATATCATGCCAAGTGCACTTGTACAATTATTAGATGAGAACAACATTAAGCTTAAAGAAATGGAAACGGACGAAAATGGAAGTTTCATTTTCGAAGACCTAGAATCGGATAAAAGATATGTGCTAAAAACTACGAAGGGCTCTTACTTTGATGACACTAGAGATGTGGAAACAAAAAATAATGAAGTGGTAAATGTTGATCTTTCAATGAGGAAACTTAATAATATGATTGCAGTTGAAAACGGAATTAAAAAGCTGAAAACAGAAATGATTCACTTTAATTTCGACAAATCATATATTCGAAAAGATGCTTCTTTAGAACTTGATAAATTGATTGCTGTCATGAATGATTCTCCAAGTATGATAATTAAAATTGAGTCTCATACCGATTCACGAGGTAATGCCGTTTACAACAAATACCTTTCTGACAAACGTGCCAAATCGACAAAAGAATATATTATAGCCCAAGGAATTGACCCAAAACGAATTGAAAGTGCAATTGGTTATGGTGAAGAACAATTACTTAATGAATGTGACGGTTCTGTTCGCTGTACAGAAAAACAGCACTACCTAAACCGTAGGTCAGAATTTATTATCGTAACTATGTAAAATTTAAAAACACCGCCTTTAGCGGTGTTTTTTTTGAATTATCTTTTGCCTTTAACAATAACCCTATAGTGTTATTGTTAAACTCATATTATTCCTTCTAAGTAGTCCTTTTATGTAATCCCCATAGAGCCTTTAACCCATATTTATATCACTTTACCGAATACGACACTTTTTTTACGATTGCATTTAATCCGCCATATTTTACAGTTCATAGAATTAACTTTAATGTAGATACTTTTCATAGTATTAATTTCCCTTTTAACTAATCTTTTTAATAAAAGATGAATTAAAAGGGAACTTTACATTTCAGGAACCCCTAAAATATTGGATATGGAAAAAATTACTTTAGTTAAAGAAATATACACAGAAGCGTTTAGAAATTGGAGAAGCTTTATTCTTGAGAATTATTTTAAGATTTTCTCTTGGTTGTGCTTTGTGTTGATAGGAATGGCAATTTATGCCTTAGTTTTTAGAATATCTACTGGATTTACTTTTAGTAACATATAGATTATTTGGAGTAAACTTTATACTTTAATAGTATTATGCTACGTTCCTAGAACAACTTTACAACACCTATAGATTATTACATAAATAAAAAGGCCCAGGAAATTCCTGGGCCTTTACTTTAGTTGTCAAAAGATATTTATTTCTTCTCTTTAACATTAAAATGAACAGATTTAAGTATCGCTTCCAATTCAAACATATAGTCTCTCTTCTTAGTTGCTGGTGCAAATACAAAACCTTCTAATATTAATTTACGGTTGTTCTCTTTGTCGTTTATAATATAGGTTAAAAATGGGCCAGCCATTGGGTATGCAGACATTTCCCAAATACCCCTTACCTCTGCTGCTTTTTTGCCAGAAACCTCAGCAGGAAAGACATATGGCGTAAATGCCTTTTCTGTAATCATATGATTATTTTTACCTGCAACATCATTACCCTTGATGTAAAGATTACCTATAGAGTCGCGCATTCTAATAATATCTTGGGCAAAAGTTGAATCGTTCTGAAAACTATTCTCAGGCATTGTATAAGCTATTATATTCATGTTTCCTTTTTGAATTTCGCGCGAAATCCAAACAAAATTGTCTTCTTCTCGACCCACCCTATATATAGAAGGAATTTTCATCGAAATTTTAAACTTATCTACTAGTGCTTTTTCTTTATTTAATGATTTTTCAAATCGCTTTTGAGTCTTTGAAATTTCAAGTGTTTTGAAATCCTTAATAAATTCTGCTGAAGTTTTGTTGATGTTATCTATAAGTTCTTGCTTATTTCGACCTTTAATCACCCCAACCTTTTGTGGTTTAGAATACATATTAGATTTCATGTGAGCCACATTTAACGAATCTTCCATAACATAAAGAACAGAACTCGTATTTCTAATAGATCCTGAAAAAATTTGTTGCGGAATTTGGGTGACACTAAATAGAGCTTCATCCCAAGTTAGACCTTGTGCTGCTGCAGTATAATTCTCGCGAATTGCATCGCCAACACTACTTTTCCATAAGTCATTATCGATAACTACCGTAAGGGTATTCATTGCGCCTACAGATTCTGGTAAATAATCGGCTTTGCCCTCATCCTTACAGGCAGTTGACAACCCTAGAATGGCCAAAAAGCAAAATAAAATATTTTTTTTCATTGGTTTTTTAATTTACGAAGAACAGTCGCACAATTTTAGTTTTGTGCCTAGTTTTAAATTGTTACCGCTAATACCGTTCCACTTTCGTAAATTTTCTATACTAACTCCAGGATATTTTCTAGAAATGGTCCAAAGTGAGTCTCCACTTCTTACTTCATGCGTTTTTGAACTGTTTGCTACACTAGTTCTGGCAGGTGTTTCACGGGGCTTAACAACAGCAGCTCCATTATTTCTAGGATAAATTGTTAGTCGTTGTCCAATACGTAAATTATTACTTCGCAAACCATTCCATTGTTTAAGTTGGCTTACTCCAACTCCGTAACGTTCAGCTATCTTCCCAAGAAAATCACCGTCTCTTACTCTATAACGAATACTATTTTGTTCCGCTTGTTTTGTGATTTCTGCAAGTGGGCTTTCCTTGCTTTTTAATTCTTCTTCTACATGTGCATAAATTGCCTCTTCATTTGCCACAAATTTCCCCATTTTATGCACGGGCAACCTCAATGCGTGAGTTTTACCTTTAACGAAAGGAATGACATCTAACTTATAGGAAGGATTTAAGATTTTTAATTCCTCTTTATCAATCCCGGTTAATTCTGAAATTTGGTCAAATGTTATTAAGCTTTTTACATGTATAGTATCTGTTTCAAAAAATGCACGTTCTGCTCTTTTTGTTTTTAATCCGTGTTCTTCGGCATATTCAAAAATGTACATGGTGGCTTGAAAAGCTGGAACATACCCTGCAGTTTCTCTTGGTAGATTTCGTCTAATATTCCAATAGTTTTTTTGGCCTCCACTTCTACGTATTGCTTTGTTTACATTTCCTGGTCCAGAGTTATACGCGGCTAGTGCCAAATCCCAATCATTATAAATTCTATATAATCTATTCAGATAATTACAAGCTGCCTCAGTTGACTTTATTGGGTCACTACGCTCATCAACATAGCTGTTAATGTTCAATTTCATTTCTCTACCAGTACCATACATAAACTGCCATAGCCCTGTTGCTCCAACACGAGATCTTGCTTTAGGATTTAAAGCAGATTCTACTATAGATAGATATTTCATTTCTAAAGGAATGTCATGATTATCTAGCTGCTGTTCGAATAAAGGAAAATAAAATTGACTTATGGTAAGCATACGCTCCATTAAATCTCTTTTTCTTGTAAGAAATGATTTGATTACACTCTCTAAAGATGCATTATATTCTATATTAAAAGGTGTCTTTTCATTTAACCTTGCCAACCGCATTTTTAGGGTGTCGGTAGGTAAATCTAAAACGAAATCGGAGATTGTGTCTAGCTCCATCACTTCTTGATACATTTCATCAAAAAGAGGAGCCGCGTCTACAAGTTCTTTCATCCATAGACTATCAAACTTCGCAGCCAATTCATTATCCTCAAGACTGTAAGATGAAGATTCCGTCGGCTTAAACAATACTAACTTTTCTTTCGTAGTATTTGCTAAGTTGCCTATTTGATTAATGGGTACTGCAGTAGATACTTCATTGTCTAAAGAATCATTGACAATAATTAAGTTATCACTAATCGAATCTTTTACAGAAGTGTTCGAGTCTTTGTTTTGGGCAGAGCCCAAAATCGGAACTAAGGTTAATCCCAAGAAATAAAAACATTTGCAGACTAAATTGTTCATAAGAGACGAGATTTGTTAACGGAACTAACGAAAATCGTACATTTTTTAGTGAGAATAAAATAAATTCTCTTAAAATGTACAATTTTTCGTTATAACCCGTTAATCGATAACGCCTTAGCTACGCTAATATTGCAGCAATACCAGGTAAGGTTTTACCCTCTAAACTTTCTAACATTGCACCTCCGCCTGTTGACACATAACTAACTTTGTCCTCAAAACCAAATTGCTTCACTGCAGCAACAGAATCGCCGCCACCTACTAATGAAAAGGCACCATTTTTTGTAGCCTCATCAATATAGTTGCCGACTTCTATAGTTCCCTTTGCAAATTTTTCCATTTCAAAAACACCAATAGGACCATTCCAAAGAATAGTTTTAGAGGCTAAAATCACCTTTTTAAAGTTTTGCAATGTATCAGGCCCTGCATCTAATCCTTGCCATCCATCAGGTATTTTGTCTACATCTACCACTTGTGTATTTGCATTCGCATCAAAATCATCTGCTGCAATTACATCTACCGGTATATGAATATTTACCCCTTTCTGCTTAGCCTTTTTAAGAATTTCTAAAGCCAAATCCATCTTATCATCTTCACAAATAGAATCACCAACTTTTCCTCCTTGTGCCTTAATAAAAGTATAGGTCATTCCACCGCCAATTATTAAGTCATCAACTTTATCAAGAATGTTTTCTATAATCGTAATTTTTGAAGAAACTTTTGCTCCACCAAGAATCGCTAATACTGGTTTTTCACCTGTAGCCATTACTTTTTCTATGGCTTCTATTTCCTTAGCCAATAATAGTCCGAAGCATTTTGCTTCTGGAAAAAACTTAGCCACAATAGTAGTTGATGCATGCGCACGGTGTGCTGTTCCAAAAGCATCATTAACATATATATCTCCTAATTTTGAAAGTTTTTCTGCAAAACGCTCATCTCCATTTTCTTCTTCGTCATAATATCTCAGATTTTCTAATAAAAGCACCTCGCCATTCTTTAGTTCAGCTACAGCTTTTTCTGCTTTTTCACCAACACAATCATCTACAAATTTCACAGAAACACCAATGATATTTGAAACAGCAGCACAAATATGATTTAAAGATAAATCTGGATTACGTTCACCTTTAGGTCTGCCTAAATGACTCATTAAAACAGCACTACCACCATCCTCTAAAACCTTAATAATCGTAGGCTTTGCAGCTTCAATTCTATTTGTATCCGTTACTTCAAATTTATCGTTCAAGGGAACATTAAAGTCCACTCTTATTAACGCTATCTTATTTTCAAAATTAAAGTCATTCAATACTTTCATGCTATTATCCATTTGTTAGAGAACAAATGTAAAGATTAATAGCCTTGTGATAAAGTGGTGAACAGGTTAATTTATCCTCATTTACAATAATTTTGTTATGCTTTAAAACAACTATATTTGAATCCATGTTATTCAAAAATATTTTAGGACTTTCCCATATTAAGAATCACTTAGCTTCTAGCGCAGATGCGGGTCGTATACCACATGCGCAACTTTTTGTTGGACCAGAAGGTTGTGGTCTTTTACCTATGGCATTGGCATATGCACAATATATCATCTGCCAAAATAGTAATGGAGAAAATATTGGAAAAAACGAAGCTTGTAACCTTAAGTTTAATTCTTTTGCCCACCCAGACGTTCATTTTGCTTTTCCTGTTGCCAACTCTGACAAAGTAAAATCTCATGCGGTTAGCAACCATTACATGAAAGAATGGCGAGAGTTTATTATCGATCAACCTTATGGCAATCTTTTTGACTGGTATCGTCATATTGAAATTGAAAAAAAACAAGGTCAAATTGGTGTCGATGAAGCACAAGATATTGTAAAAAAACTCTATTTAAAATCTTACGAAGGCGGCTATAAGGTGATGTTAATTTGGATGGCCGAAAAAATGAACACAGCTGCTTCCAACAAACTATTAAAGCTAATTGAAGAACCACCCGATAAAACCATTTTTCTTCTTTTATGTGAAGATGAAGAACAAATAATTCAAACCATTAAATCGAGATGCCAAGTGGTTCATTTTCCACCACTGGCTGAAGATGCTATTGCAAATGCCCTAATTGAAAAAGGAGCCGCGAAGCCAGAAGCTATGAAATTAGCACACGAAGCGAATGGTAATTTCAACAAAGCTTTAGACCTGTTGAATAATGACTCGGAAGATTTAGTCTTTGAAAATTGGTTTGTACAATGGGTTCGAAGTGCCTTTAAGGCAAAAGGTAATAAAACTGCAATTCATGAATTATTGCTTTGGAGTGAAGAAGTTGCCAAGACGGGTAGAGAAACTCAGAAGAACTTTCTACTTTATTGCATTACCGTAATGCGCCAAGCTTTAATGATTAATTATGGTGCAGAGGAACTCGCTTATTTAAAGATCCATGCAGAAGGATTTCAATTGAAAAAATTTGCTCCATTTGTGCATGAAAATAATATACTTGACATAACTAAAGAGCTTGAAGATGCTATATATCATATAGAGCGAAATGGAAATTCAAAAATCATATTCACCGACCTCTCTATAAAGCTAACTCGATTATTGCATAGAAAAAAAGCCGAACTTAAATAAACTATCATGAATAACATTTTAGACCACGCCACAGAGATTTTACTTTTATTGTTTTTAATAATTACTTTTCTACAAAGTGGCTTTGACAAAATTTCTGATTGGAATGGAAATGTCTCATGGCTAAAAGAGCATTTTTCTAAAACTCCCTTTAAAAATATAGTGCCATTAATGGTTGGTATAATTTTAATTGCAGAAGTTGTTGCTGGCGTACTTTGCTTAGCGGGTATGTATCAACTTATTTCTACCGGTGATACATTATTCGCTTTTTATGGTGCAATACTATCTTGTATAACGTTACTCATGTTACTTTTTGGGCAACGTGTAGCAAAAGATTACGAAGGGGCAAAAACCATTGTGGTATATTTTATACCCTCTATTTTATTGGTATTTCTATTGCAGTCATAGTAATTAGAATTATTAGAACTTAATGGTTGCTAAGCGAATTGAAGACTGACCACACAAATTGATTCCAAATAAAAAAACCCTCCTAATAAGGAGGGTTTTTTTTAGAGGCATCGAGCGGATTCGAACCGCTGTACAAGCTTTTGCAGAGCTGCGCCTAGCCACTCGGCCACGATGCCCTTTTTTAAGCGATAGCAAAAATAAACAATTATCCTTTTCCAAGGGTCATAGAAAACCAAGAAAATAAAGGATTTCTATAAATATGAGATTTAGAATCTAATTACTCTCTGTTTAAATTTAATGATACCGTTACTTTTTCAACATCACCGTTTATAGGTGGATTGATTTTTGAAACAGAAACCATTGATTTTTCTACGGATGGAAGTTCTAAAAATATTCGATCAATAATTCTTTTGGCTACGTGTTCTAAAAGTTTAGAAGGTATTGCCATTTCTTGTTTAACAATTTTGTTGATGTGAACATAATCGACCGTGTCTTTCAACTGATCTGATATCGAAGCTTTCAATAAATTCGTATCAACAGACACATTAACCAAATAATCACTACCAATATTGGTTTCTTGAGGCAAACATCCATGATGCGCGTATGCCTTTATATTTTCTAATTGTACTTTACCCATTATTCGTGTTCTGGAGAACAAACTTAATCAATCTCAAGAAAGGTTTAATAGGTGCAACGACAATTACTAATACCTTGAAATAAATCTACCCCTAATGTAACCACATGGGTTCCTGAACTATAGCCTAAAAGTTCGTTTAGAATAACTTGATACGAATATCCGAAGTAAAAATTACTCTTCTTTAAACCAGCTATAGGGGCAATATAAAGTGGATTGCCAATTTGATCATTTAAAAAACGATAGTTAATGCCTGCATAGTAATAATCTTCAAAATCGTAAAACCTAAATTTCAAATTCAAATCTGTTACCGAACGACCATCACTTTCAAATAACTGAAAGAAAATAGAAGGTTCTACTTCTACTTTACTCGTTCTTTTCTTCATGTACCTATACCCAGTATAAACATAGTAGTTCCTAAGCCTATTTGGCTCATAAATAGGGTTGAAATTACTTAAATCCTTATCTAATATATTTGAAGCATTTACACTGAAGTAAAACTTGTCGAATCGATAAAGCATACCAACATCAAAGTTATGATTCGTGGTTGCCCTATCATCTGTTACCGATGGATCTAAGGCATCAAAATTCTGAATATCAATTCGAAACTGGTTAAAATTATAGGAAAGTCCGAAAGATAAAAACTCGTCATCATAACGATCCAAAGTAAGGTGGTGCGCAAAAGATAACCTTGCGCCACGTTGTTTTGTTTCACCGTTACTATCATTATATAATAAAGTTCCTATGCCCGATTTTTCGCCTATTCTCATATCAGCCGCAAGCGACTGGGTATCTGGTGCGTCTTTAATACCTACCCATTGTGTAAGACCATTAAGGCGAATTTTCACATGATCCCCAATACCAGCATATGTCGGTGACATCACAAACGGATTATCTGCAAGGTATTGCGATAATTGGGGTATGGTTAGCTCCTGCGCATTAGCAGCAAAGGCACTTATAATAAATGCTAAGGTCAATAGACTGTTTCGCATCATTTTTTTAGGTTAAATATTAACGATATAGGGTAAAATGACCAACAAATTCTCTTTCATCTCTTTCTCCATTCAATTTGATTACATACCAGTAGTCTCCTGTAGGTAATTCTTTGCCAGAATATAACCCATCCCAACCTTGAGAATCTGCCGTTTGTTCTGAAACTACTCTACCATAACGATCAAATATTTTTATTAGTATTTCTGGAAATTGTTCCATGTTTCTTGGTATCCAAAAATCGTTCTGTCCATCGCCGTCAGGTGTAAAGAAATTAGGCAATTCAATGTCTATAAATTCCATGAAAATATTTGCAATTGACTCACAACCATTTTGATCCACAACCCGAACTTCGTATGTGTCTGTTCTAGTGATATAGAATGTGTTTTTATCACCATTATCAATATCATCGAAATAGTAGGTATACCCTTCTCTACCTCCTTCTGCGATAGCAGTAATCTCATTTAAATTACGCTGTTCTAAACTTAGCGTTAACGGGTCGAAAGCCTCTATTACAAAGTCTATTGTCTGTATACAACCATTTGAATGAGCTATTGTAATATAGTGGTTGCCAGGTGCTGTGTTTCTGAAATCAGGATTCAATTGTAAATCGGCCGGATCAACAGAATCAATAGCATATAATACGTCACCAATATTACTGACGTCTTCTAGTGTTATATTCACATAATTACTCGGACTATCTCCTGAACATTCATAAATCGGTTCAACAGTAGCGTTAAGATTAACACCTCTCTCAATTTCAACAATCAAGTTTGTGTCACAACCATTTGCGTCCTTTACAATAATTATATACTCACCTGAAGCCATATCAAAGAATTCAGTTCTGTTCAATACAAAATCTGCATCGTCACTAGAATTCAATGCTGTACTATAAGGAGCGGTTCCACCAGAAATTTCAAGAACTATTGTACCATCTTCACTATCTACACAAATTTCTGGAGTAGTTTCTGCGGACACCACTAAACTTGCCGGTTCAGATATGGTGTACGTTAGATATTCGAAACAACCATTTTGGTCTTGTGCAATTATCGTGTACTCGCCAGGTTCTAGATCTGTGAATGAATTATTATCAAAGAACTGGTTCAGATTAGGAGATATTGCATACTGGTAACCTCCAGAACCACCTGATAAGGTTACCGTAATCTCACCATCATTCTCACCTGCACAAGTTACATCTATAACACTCTCAGTATATGAAAGAGGAGCAGGGTCGACAATAACTACTTCTTCAGCTGCTGTTGTACAATCTTGACTTATTACAGTTACGTAATACGTACCTGCACCTAAGTCCCTAAATACACCTTGTGCTTGAGGACCGGCAATACGTGTTGCCACAGTTAAAGAACTATCTGTAAACAATTCATATTGATAGTTTCCTAAACCACCTTGTGCCGTTGCAAAGATAATTGCTGTGTTTTCACCTGTACAGTTCACTGAAGCAGCGGTTTTATCAACAGTTAAAAGTAATGGGGCTATCTCTGTTTCAGTAATAGCATTTGAAATTGCTGACTCACAACCATTAATTGCATCACGAACATAATACTGATATGTACCTTCTTGGAATATTCCTGTTTCAGGCAATCCTAATGGATTACTTGTCATTGGCAAGAAGTTTATATTATCAACACTATATTCATAGGTACCGCTTCCACCAGTTGCCGTAAGTTCAAATTCAGCACCTGTTGCACAGGTTAATGGGTCTGTTCTTAACAAGCTAGCCTGTACTTCAGTCGGTTGTGTAATTTCAACAGTATTTGTCACCGTATCACAATCCCAACCATCAACAACTGTGATGCTGTAAATACCAACTCCTAAATCATTAAAATTAGGATTGTTTTGTGCTCCTGTAGTAGCTATTATCGTTGACCCAGTTGCATCGTAATAATTCAACTGATAACTATAAACACCACTACCACCACCTGTTACATTAGCAGATACCGTAGCACCCGTATCACCGAAACAAACTAAATTAGTAACCAATGGTGTAGCATTTGCTACAATTGGTGTTGCTGGAGTCATTGATTCTGTATAATTAACAATACAACCCGAGTTGTCGGTAATTCTAACTGAATAATCACCAGCAGAAAGATTGGTAAATATGCCTTCTTGAACATCATCCATAGAATAACTATCTCCAGTCGTAGTATTAGTTAAAATAATATCATATGGCTTATACCCCCCTTGTGGCGCCACTCTTATTTCACCTTTATCATCTGAACAAGTTGCTTCCGCTACTATTGTAACCGCACCACTTAAAGGTCTATCTGGAGATGAAATAGTTACAATATTCGTGTCTTCTGAACATAAAGGAACTGCAGTCTCTGTAATTCGAACAAAGTAGTTACCGCCAGAAAGGCCATTTATTGGTCTTGGGTTTACACTAGTATTTGATGCAGTTGACGCTATTACTATGTTACCTGCTGTATCAAATACTTCGTAATTATAATCACCACTATATCCATTTATATTAATCGATAAGCTTCCATTTACATCACCGAAACAAGTTACCGCTGAGGTTGCAGTAGCCGATGCCGTAATAAAGTCAAACGGTGCAATGGTATAACTAGCTGTATTTACATAACAACCCGTATCTAAATCGGTAACCCTAAATACATAAGAACCAACAGCACTTAGTTCGAAGGTAGCAGAGTTAGGCGTAGTACTAACTAGCGTACCAGTACCATTACCTAATGGTAATAATTCATAACCATAGTTATGTGCTAAGCCATTATCTACCACCGAAATAATTACGGTTTCATCATTAGTGCATGTTATTTCAACATCCTGCGCTACAGTTGCTGTGAATGTATTTATAGGTTGAATAGTTACGCTATCAAACGTTGTGCATCCTTTAGCATCTTTCACATATACATCAATAGTTTGTGCGCTACCATTATCTGTTATGTTGAATGTATTAGATGCTTGGAAAATTACATTATCTATACTGTATAAATATGGTGCTGTTCCAGTACCTACACCAGTAGTTGCCGTTACAGTTGCTGTGTTAACACTGTTATTCGGAGAGCAACTGAATGCTGTTGCAACCGCACTAACCGTTAATTGGGTTGGTTGAGTAATGGTTTCATTCTTAATACCCTCACAACCTCTACTTGAAATTATTTTTACTTGATAATCTCCAATACTTAAACCTGTGAACAAAGGATTATTCTGTGGCCCAGCTATTGGTGTAACCAAATCACTGATCTCATATAATTCATATTGGTAAGCAGGATTCACATTAGTAGCTGGGTCAATATTCGCCCTAATACTACCATCATTACCACCAAAACAACTCACATTTACTAATGTTGCATCTAATAATATTGGATTTACTGGAGCATCTAATACTTGTGTTACCGTTCTTTCACAAACCGGATTTGTAGTATCGTTATCTCTAACAAGAATAGAATATGTTCCTACCTCTGTTAAATTTGTAAATACACCCGTTACTTGTGTAATAACACTTCCTAAAGGAGTAGTCATTATAAACTCTAGATTCGTTGAACCTCCATTTACATTTACGGTAATCTCACCACCTGGGGTAGCTGTACAATCTATAGATTTTACCACTGAAGTAGAAACATCCATTTGTTCGTATAGTACTTCTGCAAGCGTTGTGAAACTACAACCCCATTGATCCGTAATCAATACTTCATAACTACCAGCTCCTAGTCCAGAGAATACTCTTGTATTCTGAGGTGCACGGAAATTGCTTCCGTTCATAATCAATTGGTAGGTATAGTTGCTTCCCTGTCCGCCAGTTGGTAAAGACACTTCTATTTCACCTTGTAAGTTCGTACAATTCTCTTGGTTTACTTGTATCGTTGCCGCTATAGCTGTTGGTACATCAAGTACAATGTTGTCTTGAATCAATCTTTCACAACCTTCTGAGTCACGTGCCCATGCTTGGTACGTACCTGCTACAAGTCCTGTGAACGAAGCCCCAGCTACAAAATCCGTTGGTAAAGTAGGTGCTACCGTATCAACAAAATACGTGTATCCGCCCCATCCACCGACTACATCGATGATTGTTATGCTTCCATCATTGCCTGGTACACACGTAATATCTGTTACCGCAGTCGCTCCGCTGATATCAGCATCAGGTCCTGCAATATTGAAATACTCAACATTTGTACAGAAAGGATTATTTGCTTGTGATATAGATACATAGTATTCACCCACACCCAAGTTAATAATTGGTGTAGGACCGTTGGCAGCTTCTGAACCACTAGTAACCGAAGTACCATCGGTTAAGAAAACTTCCCAATCGAAACCAGTAGTATAGGTCGCATCAACAAGTTCAAAAGTTACTTCGCCCGTAGCCGTGCCGAAACATACCACATCGCTCGTCTTAACAACATCGATGGTAAAGGTGTTCGGTTCTTCTATTCTGGCCGAAGTCGTAACGATACAACCGGTATCGGTATGTCTTACCAAGAAGTTGTACGTACCTGCGGATAGACCTCCGAAAACATTCGAAGGAACATACGTTGTGCCATTATCAATACTATACTCATATTTAGTGTTGTCGCTAGCCGTAGATGTTGCTGTAACCGTAATTACACCATCACTTCCTGGTGCACAGGTAACCGTAGTGGTTACGGCTGCCGTAGCGCCTGTCATCTCATCAAAAGGAAGTACCGTTGCAGTAGTGCTACCTGAACATCCTTTGTCATCGTAAACATTAATTGTATACGTCTCACCTGTTCTATCTGTTACCGTAAGCATATTTGAAGCTCCCGATTGTACAACCGTAGAACCACTGTCTACAAACTCATAGATTACATA
>CAXBIJ010000042.1:0-15266 GCA_963975675.1 uncultured Maribacter sp.
AATTGAGTGTTTATTTGAAAGTGTTCGAAATTTAAATTTCGAACACTTTTTCTACGAATTACCGATACTATAAAATTAAAAATCGAACATCCCCTTTTAAAAACAATTTCAACACACATATACCTTGAACATTCTTTATACTTTATAACAGAGTATACTACATAAATAGCCTCATCCTACGCAATAAAATTGGACAAAAATCTCAAAATCATATGAAATTTATTTACTTACTAATTTCCCTCTTTCTATTAAACGTGAGCTTTTCACAACAAAAAGACATAACAAGAGAAATTAGAATGGAGACCCATATCCAAAACATAGGAGATTACGCTCAATACGCACCTACGGCATTTTCTTTGATTACCATACTTGCTAAAAAAGACAACGTAGGTTTCTGGCAATTAAGCAAGTCTGTGGGCACAAACTTAGCAGCAACATGGATTCTTAAATACGCTATAAATAAACCAAGGCCAGAAGGTAGAACAGACGGCCATGCTTTTCCTTCGGGTCATACCTCTTTTGCTTTTCAAGGTGCTTCATTTTTACAAAAACGCTATGGGTGGAAATATGGTGTGCCGGCTTATTTGGTTGCTGGTTTTGTTGGCTATAGCCGACTTGAAGGCGTAAATGACAGACATGATGGTTGGGATATTCTTGCTGGAGCAGCAGTGGGTATTGGCAGCACCTATTTATTTACAACCCCTTATTTAAAAGAACATTTAGAGCTTAGTTTTGAAAGTGGTAATGGTTCTTATGCCATGGGTGTAGTTTACAAGTTTTAGATATAAACGATGGGTAGATAGCAGTATTTATTGTACTTTATTAATAGCTTAAATAACATAATTATGCTAAATAAAGTGATATGAATACATTTATCAGTAGTATCTCTCAGCAAGAATTTCCAAAGAGCGAACAAGTTTTTGGTAATACGATAAGAAAATCAATTTTTGATGTAATTCTAGGTGATTACCCTAATTTCAATAAAAAAAGTTCTATTTCAATTGCTGAACTAAACTTATACCGCCAAAAGTATCTTTCTAGCTATTTGGTTAAAGAGGTCGGTGAGCTTTCACATTTAGAGGAAGATGTGCTAAAAACATTGAGTGATCATGAAATCATTTCTGAAAATGTAAAAGACACCTCTAATGATTTTAATTTCGGTCAACAACTCGCAGATAAGGTGGCAACATTCGGTGGAAGCTGGAAATTCATTATCATATTTGCCTTTATAATTTTTTTCTGGATCTCAGCGAATATCATCTTATTGGCGAATAAAGGTTTTGACCCTTACCCATTCATTTTATTAAACCTAATTCTTTCTTGCTTAGCGGCTTTACAAGCCCCTGTAATTATGATGAGTCAAAATAGGCAAGAAGAAAAGGATCGTGAACGTGCAAAACAAGACTATATGGTCAATTTAAAGGCCGAGCTTGAAATTCGTACCCTACATGAAAAAATAGACCATTTAATAATTCACCAACAGCAAGAATTATTAAATATTCAGCAAATACAGGTAGAAATGTTAGAAGATATTATGAAACAAATACATCCCAAAAAGTAAGTTTAGTCTACCCTGTTGTAATACAATCGAAATTGTTTACATTAATCAGGAAGATAATCTAGCTTTTGAAAAATTATCGTTTTCATGTAAAACTTTAAATTCTCTTTAGAATCTAAATATACATTTAGGGTACAATTACCCTAAATATATTTTTATGTGGACTCTTTTGTTTCCAAAACGTTTTTCACTTCTTAAAGCCTTTGTGTTTCTATTTATTGGTACTTCCTTTTTAGTACGGCTTACCTTTTTCATTTGGAATTTTTCTCAGGTAGATGCCCATATCGTCACCATAGCTCGAACATTCGGTACCGGACTATTATATGATATAGGCACGCTCTCCCTATTCTTAATGCCCTTCTTAGTGTATCTTTTAATTTTTCCGAAGAAATGGTATGGTTCTTTAGCGGATAAAATTAGTACTTGGTTTGGCTTTTTCTTAGCCGTACTTATCATCTATTTCTCCTTTTTTGGAGAGTTTACTTTTTGGGAAGAATTTCAACGCCGCTTCAATTTTATTGCGGTAGATTATTTAATCTATACCTACGAGGTTGTTAAAAATATTAATGAGTCTTATCCACTTCCTTTACTTTTAGGCTCTTTACTTTCATTAGTAGCACTTACACTTTTTGTTTTACACAAAAGAAAGTTTTTTCAGAAGACATTTCAAAATGAAACTACCTTTAAACAACGGTTATTAGCTACCCTGCCATGGGTTGCTATATGCCTTATATTCAGCTTTTTCATAAACAATGATCAGGCAGAATGGTCTAAGAACAGATATAATAATGAACTATCAAAAGCTGGTATCTATTCTTTTTTTGCAGCCTTCCGTAACAATGAACTGGCCTTTTCTGAATTTTACACCACAATACCTCAAAAAGATGCTTTTACTGCTGTTAAAAAGCAATACCTACCCTATGGAGATACCTTCGTTGATGCAACTAAAAATGAGATATACAGAACAATTCATTCGACCGACACTACAGGAACGGTGCAAAAACCGAATGTAATTTTCATCTGTATAGAAAGTTTAAGCGGTAAATATTTAAACAGTTTAGGTGGTAATCAGAACATCACTCCGGTTTTAGATGCACTTTCCAATCAAAGCCTTTTCTTTGCCAATTTGTACGCAACAGGTACACGTACCGTTAGGGGAATGGAGGCCATTACATTATCTATTCCGCCAACCCCTGGGCGTAGTATTGTTAAAAGAAAAAATAACACCGGCCTTTTTACTATTGGCGAAGTATTTAAAGAACAAGGCTATGACCGTAATTTCTTTTATGGAGGTGACGGTTATTTTGATAATATGAATACGTTCTTTGGAGGCAACGGATTTAATATCGTAGATCGTGGCCGTGGGTTTTTATTGGATGCAGATAATACGGCAAAAAGAACGAATATCGAAGATGATGAGGTTACGTTTGAAAATGCTTGGGGCGTTTGTGATGAAGATATCTATAACAAAGTATTAAAGGAAGCAGATTTAGCCCACCAAAGTGGTAAACCATTTTTCGATTTTGTAATGACCACTTCGAATCATAAACCCTTTACCTACCCCGAAGGTAAAATAGATATTCCTTCAGGTACAGGAAGAAATGGTGCAGTAAAATATACGGATTATGCAATTGGTGCGTTTTTAGACAAAGCAAAGACTAAACCTTGGTTTAAAAACACCGTATTCGTAATCATGAGTGATCATTGTGCAAGTAGTGCCGGTAAATGGGAATTAGATGTGGCCAACTACCATATTCCCGCACTAATATATAATTTACCGAACATAACGCCTTCTAAAAACAATACGCTTTGCTCTCAAATAGATGTTTTTCCAACTTTGTTCTCTACCTTAGGGTGGGAATATGACAGTAATCTTTTTGGAATGGATATCCTTAAAATGGGTCCGAAAGATGAACGTGCACTCATTGGTAATTATAGAAAATTAGGATATTTGAAAGACGGTAAAGTATTGGTACTTGGTGATGGAGAAACCGTTAATTTTTACGAATGGAATGCTATGGACAATAGCCTACAAAATACTCCTATGAATGAATCGTTTAAAAATATAGCCATCTCAAACTATCAAGTGGCAGATGAACTTTACCATAATGGTGGGCTCCAATTAAAAACACTTAATCAATGATCCGCATCCATTTTATAGTAAATCCGATTGCAGGTCATGGCCATGCTCCACTAACTAAAGAAGAGCTACAGTCCTATTTTATTAGCGGTGTTCATGATTTGACCATAAAGATTACCGAGTACAAAGCGCACGCCACATTATTGACCCAAGAATCGGTTTTAGAAAAAGCAGATATCATTGTTGCTTGTGGCGGTGATGGTACAATAAATGAAGTAGCCACCTGTTTAATAGGCACCAATATCGCATTGGGTATTGTTCCTATGGGTTCTGGTAACGGACTGGCATCTAATCTTAAAATTCCGAAGAATAGACGCAAGGCTTTAGAAATCATTAGAAATAAAAATAAAGATCATATTGATGTTGGGAGTATCAACGGCCGCTATTTTTTTAGCAATACAGGCGTAGGTTTTGATGCCCGTTTAATAAAGCATTATGAATCTTCTGAAAAAAGAACGCTCTTAGGCTATATCAGTGCCTGTGCTACCACTTTTAGAGACATTAAAAAGAACGAACCTTTATCTATTGGTATTGATGGGGATACCCCTATGATAAACCCATTTATCGTTTTAATTTCTAATTCTAATGAAATGGGCTATAAATTGAGTTTAACTCCAAAGGCTTCCCTTCAAGATGGTAAGCTCGATGTATTGGTGATTAAAAAAATCAACCGATTAAAAATGTTGTGGTTGGGAATATTAATCCTGATTAGAAAAGTACATTGGTTAAAAGAATCTAAAAGCTTTCAGACCACAAAATTGCACCTAACCCGCAATCATTCCGATTTTTTTGATACTCAAGTAGATGGTGAACATAACAGAATAGACACTAACCAACTCGATATTTCTATTTTAGAAAAATCATTGTGTGTACTAACTGCAAATAATTAACGTAATAACCCTGAAATACCCACAACTTTAAATTCTCTTAAGAATCGCATTGTATTTTTTTAAAAATTCAAATAAAAGACGATATGTTTTCTACTTTCGAGCCTAAAATTCTATGCAGAAAACTTGCTGTTCTTTTCATACTAGTAACTACTTCAGTTTTTTATGGTCAAAATAAAACCATACAAACTTCTGGCGATGTGTTACTATTCGCTTTGCCTGCCACGGCCCTTACAGGTAGCCTAATTGCTGGTGATTCTGAGGGTACATGGCAATTTGCTAAAGGCTTTGCCCTTAATCAAGCAATTACCGTCGGACTCAAATATGCGACCGATAAAAAAAGACCTTATAATAATGGCGATAGGGCCTTCCCTTCTGGCCATACCTCAACTACATTTCAAAGTGCTGCTTTTATTCAAAAAAGATATGGGTGGAGCTATGGTATACCCGCTTATATTCTCGCGGGCTATACTGGTTATAGTCGTATAGAAGCACAAAAACATGACGGTTGGGATGTTTTGGCTGGGGCTGTTGTCGGTATCGGTAGCGCCTATATTTTTACCACTCCCTACCAAAGAGAACATATGCAGCTGAGTTTTGCCAGTGACGCAGATAGTTATTCGCTCGGTTTTGTCTATAAATTTTAAATTTCAGTTGGCTATTCTACCGAATTGAATTTAGGTTTCTTGCCTAGTGTGTTTCTTAACTACACTATTCGAAGTACTATCTAATCTAAGTGGTCCTTTTACAAAATACATTTTCATAAGTCCTTTGTTTTTAACCTCCATCTGACCTCTATAGGTACATTCAAATTCCTCCTTCACCAAATTATAAGTGTCCTCACTAATATTAATTCTACCCGAATCCGATAGACTTTCCATACGTGAGGCAACATTGACCGTATCGCCCCAAATATCATAGGAGAATTTTTTATTCCCTACCACTCCAGCCACTAAAGGTCCTGTATTAATGCCTATACGTACATTGAAGGTTAAATCTGTATCCTTTTCAGCCTTAGTATCTTCTACAAATTTCAAAATATCAAAGGCAGCATATACCATTTTTAGCGCATGATTTTCTATTGGAAACGGTAAACCACCAGCACACATGTAGGCATCACCAATAGTCTTGATTTTTTCTAGTCCATATTTTTCGATAATGTCGTCGAATGCCGTAAAATAATACCCAAGTCTATTGACCAAAAGTTCTGGTTCGATATGTTCAGAATGAGCTGTAAAAGCTTCGAAATCTGTAAACAATACGGTTACTGATTCAAATTTTTTGGCCTTTACCTTTCCAGACTCCTTTAGCTCCTTGGCGGTTTCCGCTGGTAGAATATTAATCAAAAGTCCCTCAGACCGCGCCATTTCACGTTCAATAATTGCATTGGTCCGCTTCATAAAAACAGCGCGTCTGTAAAGACCGAACGCGAGCAATATGATGAGAAATAGTGCAATGCCAGTGGCGATGGTCACAACTTTTTGGGTTTGTTTTTGCTGGTTGGTGAGATCTAGTTCTGCCTTATGCTGTGCGTTTTCAGAATTTCTACGAATTTCCGCCATTTGTTGTACGGCACTGAGGTTGATCACACTATCTCTAAATGCAATATACCTGCGGTAATAGTTTAAGGATGCGGAAGCATACCCAGTTCGCTCATACAGTTCGGACAGTTTTAAATAGGCGCTGCTTATTTGGGCTTTTAATCCATACTGTTTGGCGAGATCCAATGAACGTAGGGAATAATCAAATGCGCCGTCCCAATCTTCTTTATCGGCATAGATATCTGACATATACGTAAGGTAGGTCGTTATGGGCCTGTAATCTCCTAATTCCTCCAATATGGAAATGGCCTCCTCAATATTCTCCTCCGCTATAGTGGGCCTTCCTTGTTGCGCAAATGCCAGACCTTTATTGCCTAAGTTATACGCCAGAGCAATTTTATTTCCCAATTTTTCGAATATCGGGCCAGACTGGTTGAAGTATAGCAATGCGGAATCTGGCTTGGACCATTCCAAATAGGTATCCCCTAAATTTTCCATGGCTACGGCATAGTTTAGCGTATCCTGTTCCGTTTTAAAAATGGAAATGGCATCAGAATAGTATTGTCTCACATTTTCCCTATTGTTCATACCAGCATAAACAGCTGCAATAGCGGTATACATTTTAGCTAACTGGTTTTTTTCGGTTTTTCTATCCGTAATTTCCAGAGCCTTAAAATAACTGTCCAACGCACTACTTAAATTTCCTTTTTGTTGCAGCGCGTTCCCGGTCTGTAAGTGGGAATTAAATATATATTTAGTGGAATCTTGCCGTATGGCTTCCGTCATCAACGAATCGCTATATGCCAAAATACGATCGGGATCAGGAAGGTAAAACGTTATTCTCGATAACATTTTAAGTTTAAGCGCAGGATCATAGTTGCCTGATTCATATACCTGTATCAAGCTATCGGCAAGAGCCTCATTTTGACCAAAACTGGGCATCCCCTTGACCATAAGGCACAGCAACAAAACTACTTTTGCCCATCCATTACATTTAAAAATTAACTTCATATAAAAAGCGTTGTTCGCTATTATTTTGTTATGATAGCAGCGGTGACGACATACACCTTTGTATCTGATCCAAGGGTATAGTGCAGCTTGTAGACATAATTCTCCTTACCTCCACGAATAATGGTCCCCTTAACAGTACTTTTTCCGGTCAAGGTGTTAGAACTAAAGATACGCGGTCCACTAATGTAATTGACGCCAACAACATGCACAGGTACTTGTGATTCGCCGGCGGCCTTGGCCTTCCATAATACGGAATCCCCTACTTCTGCCTTAATGGCAAAGTGGTTCTTCGAACTGCTTGCCATAATAGTATTATTACCCGCACTAAAAGAATTGTTCGTTACATTACTTGGATTCGTTGTGTCTACCGTTAGCACCAGCTCATGTAGCGTCTGTGCCTGCCCGTGAACCATCCATAGACCTAGAAGGACAACCAAAAAAAATTTAATATAGATTTTATTTTTCATAACCGTACCCTGAAAAGGTAATCACTACCCAACTTATTTTTTATTGATTTCCAACCTTTATTTTTGGGTCAAGCACAAAAGTTCTAAAACCAACTGGCTTAAACTTAATGCTATACACATAGTCTGCATCCCTTGGTGTTTTTTTATTTGGTTTTGCCTTTACTTTTTCTTTACCGTTATGGATTCTCCCATAGATGTTTGTAGAATCGAAAATATTTGTGCCTCCAACATGCTTAATCCTTTTAATCTCTACTTCGCCGCCAGCGGTCGTAATGCCCTGCCATTCGATGATGTCAGATTCCTCTACCTTAATAGAAAAGGTTTTGGGATTGTTGGGGTCATTTACTAAAACCTTATCCGCGGGCACTACTATAAATGTACAGCCCCCAGGTGCGTCTTTGTCATCACCGAGTAATGAGGTGTCGACCGTTAAGGTGATTGTGACTGTTGGATCTTGTGCATAAACCGATCCCAAATAGGAAAAACATAAAATGGCAATAAGAAAACGAAGTGTTCTTGTAGTTCTCATAATGTTTGATTTAGATTGTTAATACGTTTTTGGTTATCCCAAGGGAAAAGATAATACTGTTGAAGATAAAAAATTAAATCAATAAAACCGTAAGTGGTTGCTTACTAAATATATAAGTTGTCTAATGAAACCATAAGACACAAAAAAACCATGGATGTATCTCCATGGTTTTTTTGTGTTTTTGATTGTTACCATATTTATTTGTCTCCCATCGCATGATCCCTATTATGGCTACAACTGTAATGCGCATTATCAGCAGCATAGACTGATGCCTCGGCATAATTTCTTACCTCTCTAAGTACACGTTGCGCCTTTCGCATGTGAAACTGCAAATTTCCAAGGTTTTTAGATTTTGATGCGCTCTTTACATCTTCAAAAGCTTCAGTTGCAAAATCACGGGCATCGATAGCGTTTCTTTCTGCGTCAATAGTATAGCTCTTAACGTCAACTAATCCACAACTTTCAGAATCGTATTGCGCTTCTGAGGCAAGTAGTACAGCTTCTTCAGCTGCAGTAACTGCTTGGCCCATAAGTAACATAACCGTTTTGGTATTTGTACGCGCTGTGCTTAATCGTGCATCATACGATGCCGTTTCAGCAGCAGTACTTAATGAATCGGTTAATTGACTCACCTGTAGCATATAATTCTGCACATCGGAAATTTCACTTTTAAATACCTCGCATTGGGCTTGAGCATAATAGGAGGTGAAAAATAATACAGTAACTTTTAAGTAGGCTTTAATCTTCATCATTCTTTGGGGGGAATATTTATTTATTATGTTATTAACTTTAATATTTTCAAAATCGTATTTCCATTAGATGTACTACACAGAATTAAGTTAAAAAACCTTTTTTCAAGAGTATACTCCTCGTTTTACCTACAAGTTTGCAAGCTTTTCTCCTTTTAAAATCATGTTCTCAGCAATTAAAAATACACCTGGTTTGCTTTACCTTTCTTTTTCTGCAGAAGCTATTTATTCTGCGGAAAATCAAAATATAATTTCCCCGCTAAGTACTATTTTCTTACCATGGCTGGCTATGGATATTACCGATTACAAGGTGGTTCAATTTACGGTTGAATAATACCGTACCATTGGCATTCTGTTATTATAGCAATTTCAATACCTTTAATCCCCAAATTGTAGGGCATTTTTATGATTCAACACCAGAACATACTTGATATACTTCAAGAATTCAACCTCAACGGAAATCAAATTCAATATACCCCCCTAACTGCAGGACTTATAAATGATACTTTTCTTGTTACCGATGACGAAAAGCAGCAATTTATTCTTCAGAAGATAAATCATAAGGTATTTAAAAATGTAGGTGTATTAATGAATAATATTAATTATGCACTGCCCTTTTTAACCGCTGATGACTATGCTCAAATATCTTTTCTACCTACCAAAAGCGGAAAAAATTACCTAGAAACTAATGGCGGTTTTTGGCGTATCATGACCTATATTCCTGATAGTACCACCTATAATACGACCACGAATAGCAATATTGCTTTTGAAGCGGGCCGAATCGTTGGCGGGTTTCACAGCCTATTAAAAAAGGGGAATGTTGCCCTGTTCAAAGACACCTTGCCTAAATTTCACCATCTTGACCATAGGGCACAGGAGTTTGAAGAAGCACTAGCAACTTCTGAAATACAAAAACGTGAAATTGCAGCAAAAGGCATAAAAAAAGCACGTCATTTTTTAAAGGAACTTCAGCATTTAAACACTGAAAAATTGCCTGTGCGTATCTGTCATAACGATACCAAGCTAAATAATATATTGTTCTCAAAGACGACTGACAAAGCATTATGCCTAATTGACTTGGACACCTTTATGAAAGGTTATTTCTATTATGATTTTGGTGATGCGATTAGAACTGTGGTCAATGTTGCCCCCGAAGATGAGCAAAATCATGACCTGATTTCTTTTAACAGCGAATTGTTTGAAGCTTTTGTTGACGGACTAGCTTCTAACGAGTCTTTTTTGACGGAAGAAGAAAAGCAAAGTTTGCCACTTGGCGCCGTGTTTATGCCTTTTATTCATGGTTTACGGGCGCTAACAGATTATTTGAATAATAATACCTACTACAAAGTGGCTTATGAAAATCAAAACCTCGATAGGTGTTTAAGTCTTTTTGACTTTGCTGAGAAGGCATTAGCTAAAAAAGAAATGATGGCTGCCTATATTCAAAAATGCTTGTAGAAGTAATTACCTAATGCTCTCCTTAATTCAACAGCAACCCATCTAAAAGTGTACGCACTTTGGCACTGTTCCAATCTGCGGCACCGATTTCTTTGATGATAATGTTGCCTGTCGCATCTATAATATAATTGGTAGGAAGGCTGTTGCTTTGTAGTATTTCAGGCGCTTGCATTTGTGCAATATACACCGGCAAATCATACCCTTTTTTAGTCATAAATTTCTGTACTTTTTCCGTCTCTTCTTGCGTTACTAAAACAAAATCGATTTTGTCGCCGTAATCAGTATACAATTCTTGAATTCCAGGAAGTTCTGCAATACAGGGCGGACACCAGGTTGCCCAATAACTTAAAAAAGTAACCTTTCCTTGGCCAATGGCAATACGTTTCGGCGTTCCATTCAACTCTTGTACCGCATATTCAAAAGGGGCCACCTGTTCTTGGTCTTCGGTGTCTGATATACTTGGTGACCATACCGCAACTTTTAACTTGTTAAGCGCAACCTGTATCGGTGTTCTTGTCTGTGGTATCAAAAGCAAGGCTATGAACACCACAAAGATGATATCGCTGATTTTTGGTTTTCGAATTTTCATAGGGATATAAAGGTTGTAGTGGTAAAATTACCTTCAACTTTTGGCTAATACATTATGACTATACCCTTTATTAAATCTTTTTAGATTCTTTGATATACCCTTTTAGAATTATACTGAACAATCCAAGCCAAATTAATCGATATACCCAAATATTCATTTCAAATCCGAAAAATGGACGTGTATCGCCTATTGTAAAAAAACTATTCACGATGGTAATTAAAGCCAATACCATTCCAATAATAAATAATGCTTTTCTCATACTTTTTATATTGAATTATTTAATGACCGGTTATATAATTAAAGGAATACTCACCGAAAGCGCTTTAGGAGCTGCAATTTATGAGGTAATACCCTCTTGATTTGAAACTGCTTTATTAAAATAGTGCTTATGAAGCGTTTCAATAACTTTTAGTGCAGGTTTATTGTGCTACTTACAAGTTGGTCTATTGCTGCTTTTATTTCTTGTAAGCCTTTCATTTTGTTATGCCGTTTTAAATTCTCTAATTATATAATCCTTTATGTAAGCTTTAAAATGTGTATGCTATCTTTTACATTGACACAGATTACTAAGCTATTCTTCCTTATTTTTCGTTGTATTCATTCTTACGGCAAATTCGGTCTCCTTACCGTAAAGTTTTATTTCCTGTATATCGGCAGGTAGGTAGTAGCCAGCTTCCATTAATGATTCCTTGACATTTCTAATCACGTTCCCTTTGGTTATCAAAGCCGACCTTCTAAAATCGTTAGTGTCTACCCAAAAATAAATTTTTAAGTTCATCGTACTAGTAGCTAGAGCTTCCTCACTTACAAAGTTCTGATGTTCATCGTCTTCAATAACATTTGGTTCCTTTCGAAGTGCTTCCATAATTGTTGCTTTCGCCCCTTCTATATTATCTTCGTAAGCGATTCCTACAATAAAGTCCCATCTAAAAAAACCATCTTCGGTATAATTGGTTACGGGCTTTGTTAGCACATCGCTATTAGGTATATACACATCTTTACCATCGAAAGTCTTCAGTTTGGTATACCTAAATTCCAACGCCTTTACCTTACCAAAGTTTTCGCCAATCTCAACCGTATCATCTATATCGAAAGGTCTGCCGAAGGCCATTATAATACCTGCAATAAAATTTTGTCCTATATCCTTAAAGGCAAAACCGAGTACCACTGCACTTGCACCTGCGGCTGTTAAAATTCCAGCAGCAATGGCTCCTAGTCCCGAAGCTTCGAGCGCGAGCATAATAGCTATAATGATGAAGATGTATTTAATGGCCTTTCCAAGAAAGGTGCTCATCAAAGGATCTCTTGTTTTGTTGGATATCCGCTTTTTAACCACGTTACCAATAAATGTGCCCAATAAAAGCCCAAGTATGATGATAAGGATTCCCATCCCTATTCCGGGTAATTGTTGAATTAGCTGATTATAAAATGTCGCTATTGATTCGGATATGGTTATGGTACTCTCTTTCATTTAAATAACTTCAGTGTAGCTGTCAATAGTAGCTATTTTCGAAATATAACTCGTCTTTATTGTAGTTCAAAGAACCTATGAGGAATAATTATGCCTCGTCTTCTTCTTTAGACTTATTGTATTTGGTGAACTCTACTTTCTTATCCTCCAAAATCTTATAAAACCGTCTGTGCGATATTTTTAAGTCCTTCGTAATTTCAGCCACCTTTTTCTTCTTCTTTTTGTACAGTTTAATCTCGGCGGTTACCGCCTTATTGAAGTAATACTTGCGTAGTGCATCTACGACCTTTAATGCAGACGTATTGGTGTCGTCTACATAAAGGTCTATTGCTGATTTAATATCTTGTAAGCCTTTCATAGTATTGTACGTATTTATATAAGATACAAAAAAAATCTAGGTATACTTCCGCATAAGATGTTCATACCTCTCGATATCGTCTAACGAGTGATTTCCGTAATCATTTACGACGTTAAACTTTATGTTGTTGTTTGCCAAGAAAGTGGCGACTCTTTCAAGTTCTTCGGGGGAACCTTTTATTTCAATCTTTGCCATTACTTACTAGTACTTTTTATTTTAGGATTTATACTATACCACTTTCAAACTATTCTTTAAATTTTTTAGTGTAGAACTGCGTACAAAATTCGTTTATTCCTTGAAGCAATTACTCCTTTTTATCACTTTTATAACAGGCAAACTCCTTAAAATTAATGAGCATACTCATAAACCAACGTGCCAATAGATTTTGCTGGCATCTCAACAAAAACCATCGTTTCACCAAGTTTAATTTCTATAGTCTTAGCTGCTGTTTCTTTATTCTGAAGAATGACAACCAGATTCCCATCGGGAGTTTTAAAGGCTACATTAGGTACATTCTCAAAAGTAGTGGAAGCCACACGAACAGACCCTGGCGGCACAAACTTAGAGGCCTGCGCAATGATGTAATACGCCGGATTACACACTACCGAATCACCTGTTATGGTCAACGCACCTAAACAACGGTCACAACCCCCACGGTCGGTATGCGGATTCTGATATTCGTCTGCTGCAACATTCCATTCCAACACCGTTTTACTCCAATTTCTGGTAGCGCCAATTATCAAGGTTTCGTTGTGCCAAGCGACATCTCCGGCAAAATCTCCGGGGGCACCTACCCATTGCTCTGTAAAATAGAGGTTCTTTTTGGGGTGTGCCTTATGAACTTCAGACAAAGCTTCTATCTCACCACCATACATATGAAAAGCCGAACCATCTATATATTGCGCTGCATCGGCATCATTTAAAATGGAAATAGGATAATCTGGTCGGTCGGCATTGTGGTCATAAATGATAATTTTTGTTTCAATTCCTAACCTTTTGAAAGTAGGCCCCAAATCATTTTTGATAAAATCGGCCTGTTGGTCAGCCAACATTAATAGACTCGGGTTATTACCTGGGTGCAAGGGTTCGTTTTGTATGGTGAGGGCATCTATCGTAATGCCTTGCTTTGCCATTTCTTGAATGTATTTGGCCAAATAATTAGCATATACAGCATGATATTCGGGCAATAAACTACCACCACGGGTGTCCTTGTTATCTTTAATCCATACGGGGGGAGACCACGGTGAACCCATCAGTTTTAGTTTCGGGGATATTTCTAAAATCTCTTTCAGAACGGGTATCAGATACAAGGTATCATAGGCCAGGGAGAATTGAGCTAGTTCTACATCGGTAGCGCCATTGGGTAAATCGTTGTACGACCAAGGGTATTCATCTAAATCGGAACCGCCCACACTTAAACGCAAATAACTTACCCCAATACTGTTCGTGCCTGTACCAAATAATTCTTGTAACAACGCTGCTCTAGCGGGTGCGGACATGTTACTGATATGTAGCGCACTACCGCCGGTAAGCGTGTACCCAAAACCATCTATTTCTTGGTAGGTGGTACTTGGGTCTACTTGTATAGTAACTGCTGGCGTAGCAGTACTATTCGTAGTTACGTCATACTCTTGTAAAAGTTGTGATTTGTCTAAAGCCGTAATGTATATTTTGGCGGATGCGGTAGTGGCATCACCCTCATTTTTCTGCTTCTCAGCACAGCTGGCCACCAAGGCCAAAAAGACGATTACCAGAATTGGCTGTAGCGTACTAAAACGTAGACTCGGTTTCATAAGGAACATTTAGATGACTTAAAAATAATGAACTTATGAATAGTTGTCGCTGCATTGTGGTTGCTTTTTCAATTTTAGCCGCTTTGTCACTTCAAGTGAGTTTTGCGACCATTTCGGGAGTGAAATTTGCCTGCCCGCCGTTTAGGAGGGTATCGAGAAGCTCACATGTACCAAAAGGTTCTCGATACAAAACCACTTTCAGGGTTTCACTCGAACTGACATTTGATAATTAAAGCCGCTTTTTCACTTCAAGTGGGTTTTGCAACCTTTTTCTCTGAAAATAGTATCTTCGAAAGCTAGACGAAATGTACCATGCCCAAAAACAACACTTCACGATCTTGGTTTACCATTTTAATTGAACTGGTAGAAGTTTTTTTTAACAGTGCCCGCCAAGGTAAAAGAGGGCGAACATGGCACCAACATGTAGTACCCTATAAAAACGATTGGGCAGTACGGCGCGAAGGCAATAAACGCATTACTTCTAAACACAGGCTTCAGACTACGGCTATTAACAAAGCCAAACGCATAGCCCGTAAATACAAGGCCGATGTTATTATTCATAGAGAAGATGGCACCATTCGCGACCGCATTAATTTTGATTAAGTTAGGGTAAGGCGTACCAAGAGGGTATCAACAGGATATTTAGGAAGCAAGCGGTAGATCTATCACCGCCTCAATTCTGTTGTAAAGGTCTTCGGGGTCAAAGGGTTTAAAA
>CAXBIJ010000043.1:0-15223 GCA_963975675.1 uncultured Maribacter sp.
TGGGCTTTTTAGAAGTGATTTTAAACCTGAACGCTATATTTAAGAATATAAAATTTTGTAAGCAGGACATTGAAATCTTTCAACCTGACGCTATTATATTCATTGATTATTCTGGGTTTAATTTAAGAATAGCAAAATGGGCGAAAAAAAATAATTTCCGCACGAATTATTACATTTCCCCCCAAATATGGGCATCGCGCGAAGGTAGAATAGAGAAAATAAAATCGACTATAGACCATATGTACGTTATTCTTCCTTTCGAGAAAGAATTTTATGAGACTAAACATAATTTCCCCGTCAATTTTGTTGGCCACCCATTGCTTGATGCAATATCGAACAGACCCGAATTAAATGAAGCTACATTTCGCTCGACCAATAATATAGACTCAAAGAAACCAATTATTGCACTTTTACCGGGTAGTCGTAAGCAAGAAGTTCAAAAAATGCTATCGAAAATGCTTTCATTAACCAATGATTTTTCGCAGTATGAATTTGTTATTGCCGGTGCACCTAGTCTAGACAAAGAATTTTATGCAACTTTTCTGAAGGATACCAATGTAAAGTTCATTCAAAATAAAACTTATGATTTGCTTTCTTTCTCTAGAGCTGCATTAGTTACTAGCGGCACTGCTACTTTAGAAACAGCCTTATTTAAAGTGCCGCAAGTTGTTTGCTATAAAGCCAATTGGATCTCTTATCAAATCGCAAAAAGGATTATTACATTAGAATATATTTCTTTGGTGAATTTAATAATGAAGAAAGAAGTTGTAAAAGAATTGATTCAAGATGATTTCACGAAACAGAATTTGAAAAAGGAATTAACATTAATTCTTGAAGGAAAGGCAAGGGCTAATCAACTAAGTGCCTATGATGTACTTATCACAAAATTAGGCGGCTCTGGCGCTAGTGCTATTGCTGCGTCATTAATCATAGAAAACACCAATACTAATTAGATTTCATGTTTTATAAAATAATTCTATAATTTTGAAGTTCATGTATTAAAGGGTACACCTTGTATTTATGCGTATACTACCATATTTCCTAATAATTTGTTTTTTAGCGAGTTGCGGCTCAAGTAAAAAAACCAGTAGCTCAAGTAATGAACGAAAAATTTCTGTAGCTGCAGCCAATGATGCACGAATAGGCAATGTTACAGAACCTAACACACCTACAGAATCAAGAATAGTTACAAATCACAGCATAAATAAAGCGGATCAAATTATTAATACCGCACTTTCATTTTCTGGTGTTCGTTATAAATTTGGAGGAACTACCACAAAAGGCATGGACTGCTCTGGTTTATTATACGTGTCTTTTAGTGAGCATGATATTAAGTTACCAAGAACTTCTTTTCATATGGCCGAAGAAGGTCATCGAGTTACTGTGAAAAATGTAGAAAAAGGAGATCTTTTATTCTTCAAAACAAGTAGAGGTTCTAAACGAATTAACCATGTTGGTATGGTCGTCGGAATCGAAAATGATGAAATCACCTTTATTCATGCATCTACGTCGCGAGGCGTGACTGTTTCATCGTTGAGAGATGGATTCTGGAACCAAGCTTTTGTAAAGGCTACAAGAATCTTATAACATGAAACTTTTAGCGTTTATTCCTATAAAATTAACGCTGTTACTCATCCTCGGAATTTTAATAGGTTATTTTTTCTCTTTCAATCTGGTTCATCTTCTTATTACTACGATTTCCCTTTTTATTTTACTTTCTGTAGTATTCATATTTGAAAAGAAAACCAACACAAAGCTATTTGGCGTGGTTGCTTCCGCAGCCTTCATTTCTCTCGGTATCTACTCTTACACATCGGCACAACCAGTAAATAGTGTCAACCATTACACCAAGTTAACCTCACAGAAAGATGGTGCTTGGACTTTAAAAATTAATGAAGTACTAAAACCCAATCTATATTCACATCGCTATTTTGCAACGGTCAAGAGTATTGGAGATGAAAAAGTTTCTGGCCAACTTTTAATTACAATAGCTAACGATTCTACCTTTGCCCCTTTACAAGTTGATGATGAATTTTTGACACTCGCCAATATTCAAGTTATCAACGAACCCTTAAATCCTCATCAATTTAACTATAAAAAGTATTTAGAAAATTTAGGTGTCTATCATCAAGTAAGAATTGTTCCAGATCAAATTATAAAAGTCAAAAACAGCAATTCGAGCTTTATTGGAATGGCTTCTAAAGCAAGAGACAACATCATTAAAAAACTTAAAAAAGAAAATTTCGGTGCCGATGAAATTGGCGTAATTCAAGCATTACTATTAGGTCAGCGCTCAGATATTTCAGAGGAAACTTATAGTAATTACCAAAAAGCTGGCGCTGTACATATACTTGCAGTTTCTGGTCTACATATCGGTATTTTACTACTCCTAATTCAATTCTTACTTAGTCCGTTGAAAAATATTCCCCAGGGTAGAACAGTCATTTTAATGCTATCTGTTCTGTTTCTTTGGGGCTTCGCTTTTCTTGCAGGGTTATCTGCTAGTATTATTCGTGCTACCGCAATGTTCACATTCGTTGCCTATGCCTTATATTTAAACAGGCCGAGTAATTCCTTTAATATTCTAGCGTTATCGGTATTATTCATTCTACTTTTTATTAATCCGAATTTATTATTTCAAGTTGGCTTTCAAATGAGTTACGCGGCGGTATTTGCTATACTATGGATTTTCCCCTTGCTCAAAAAACTATGGTTTCCTAAGAATAAGATTGTCCGCTATTTCTGGCAACTTCTCTGTGTCAGCATAGCTGCCCAATTGGGTGTATTGCCAATAAGTCTATATTACTTTCATCAATTCCCAGGATTGTTCTTTATTTCGAATTTAATAATTGTTCCCGCTTTAGGTATTATTTTAGGAATTGGTATTTTAGTTATTTTTCTTTCTCTTATCAACTGGCTTCCATCAAAACTAGTATGGTTTTATAATGGAATAATAAGCCTAATGAACAATTTAATCGGATGGGTCGCGAAACAAGAAAGTTTTATTTTCAGTTCAATTTCGTTAGACTTCGGACAACTTATTTTGTCTTTTATCGTGATTGTTTTTTTTATTAATGCCTGCACGCTTTTCACCTACAAACGCATTACTTTGTTTATAATTAGTTTGCTAAGTTTTCAAAGCTATACAGCTTTTCAAAAACTTGAAGCATGTAAAACTAGGGAAGCAATCGTTTTACATCAACCCAAAAAAACCATCTTAATTAATAGAAGCGGCAGAAATTTATCTGTTCTATCGAATTCATCGGAAAAGGCCAACAATCTAATTTCAGATTATCAAACAGCTGAACGAATAGAATCGACACAATTCGATTCATTAAAGAATAGCTACTCTTTGAAAAACGAAACACTACTGGTTTTAGATAGTGCAGGTATTTATACTCAAAGCACATCCCAGAAAATAATTCTTTTGATCCAATCACCAAAAATTAATCTTGATAGGCTCATAGGTAGTATTAAGCCTAAAGAAATTATTGCCGATGGCAGTAATTACCGAAGTTATATTGACCGCTGGAGAAATACCTGTTTAAAAAACAAAATCCCTTTTCACTATACGGGTGAAAAGGGAGCTTATTATTTTGATTTGGAGAACTAACTTAATGAATTTTACCCATTAGTTTTTTAATGAATGGCGAAGCTACCAAGACTATTAACCCTGCTGCAAGAGCGTATTTTGCAATAAGCATAAAACCGTCTGTATAAATAACCAAAGTATCAAACCCGCCAACATTCTTATCAGTACTTTCGATTGCCAATTGTTTTCCTATAAAACCAACTATTTGAAACGCGAAAGCTGATGATAAAAACCAAACACCCATCATGAACGCTACAATTCGTTTTGGAGACAGATCTGTAATTTTAGAAAGACCAACCGGAGACATGAATAATTCACCTATTGAAAGTAGAAAATACATTAACAATAGGTATGCAAAAGGTACCAATCCGTTTGCATTTGCACTTGCACCACTAATCGCAAGAACATAGAAACTTATACCCGCAAAAAGTAATCCAAGTCCAAATTTATAGGGAGTACGCGGATTCGAATTTTTCTTACTCAACCATGTCCATATCATCGATATTGGAATTGCCAAAATGATAATCCACATGGAATTCAAAGAATTAGTCTGAGCAGCACTCATGATGCCCTCTAAATCAATATTTCTTGCCGCAAATAAAGTTATCACACTACCTGAAAGCTCGTGAAAGCCCCAGAATATAGTCATGAAGACTGTAATTAAAACAGCAACAAAAAGCTTTTTACGCTCATCTAAAGTAGCCCTATACATTTCATAAGCTAGATAGGCTAAAACAGCAATTCCTATACCCTGAAAGATTATGTTTACAATATTCTGTCCTCCAAAAATCCCTTCCGTTGCAATTGATTTATAAGAAGCTAATAATAAAGCAATTAATGGCGCTGAAAGCACGGCCAAAACAGGAACAAGTATTCCCTGCTTGATTCCAAGTATCTTTTTATCCAAAACTTGTTCATTTGGCGGAAGTCCTCGTGCTCCAAAAACATTCCTTTTTATACCCCTCCAGAAAACAATCAGGCCTGTTAACATTCCTATTCCTGCCAATCCGAAACCATAATGCCAGCCATATTTTGCAGCTAACCATCCACATAAAAGTGGAGCGACCCAACCTCCAATGTTAATGCCCATGTAGAAAATTGTGAATCCAGAATCTTTCTTAGGATCTCCTTTTTCATATAGCGTTCCAACAAATGTGGAGATATTAGGTTTAAAAAATCCGTTACCTACAATTATTAAAGATAACGCCAAGAAAAATGCCATGTCATTTTCAACAGCCAGCACAAAATGGCCAATAGCCATTAAAATACCCCCTAAAAAAATGGAGTTTCTCATCCCTAAAATTTGGTCTGAAATCTTTCCGCCAATTACTGTGGATGCATATACTAAGGATCCGTAAGAAGCATAAACAGCAGCAGTTGCAAAATCTCTCTCGGCCAGTGCTTCAAAAATTACATTTACCATGTAAAGCGTGAGCAGTGCACGCATACCATAGAAACTAAATCGTTCCCATAATTCTGCAAAAAATAAGTAAAATAATCCCTGAGGGTGACCTAATATCTGCTTTTGGTCACTGTATTCTGTGTTAACTTCAGTCATAGTTATTTGGTTGGGTTATAAATTTTCTTTTATAAAATTGGTCATTTTGTTGAATAGGTGAATTCTAGTATTTCCACCATAAATACCATGGTTTTTATCTGGATAGATTCCCCAATCAAATTGTTTGTTTGCCTGAATCAATGCTTCTATCATGCGCATTGAATTTTGAACATGTACATTATCATCGCCTGAACCGTGAATCAACAAATAATTACCTTCTAATAATTCAGGGTAATTAAATGGAGAATTATCATCATAACCGCTTGGGTTTTCAGCTGGTGTACGCATAAAACGCTCTGTGTAAATTGTATCATAAAAACGCCATGATGTCACTGGTGCCACTGCGATAGCAGTTTCAAAAACATCATTACCCTTTAGAAGACAATTTGTTGACATATGACCACCAAAACTCCATCCCCAAATACCAGTTCGCTCCTCATCAATATACGCTAATTCGCTTAATTTTCTTGCAGCTTCAATTTGGTCTTCCGTTTCAAACTTCACTAGATTCATATAGGTAACCTTCTTGAAATCACTTCCTTTAAAACCAGTTCCCCTACCATCTACACAAGCAACAACATACCCTTCTGACACTAACATTTGGTGCCAGTAATCGTTAGCTCCCATCCAACTATTTGAAACATTTTGCGAACCAGGACCACTATATTGATACATTAATAATGGGTATTTCTTTGATGAGTCAAAATCTTTTGGCTTGATCATATACATATTAAGATCATTGCCATTAATAGATATTGTAGAGAATTCTTTTGAACTCATCTTGTACCCTTCTAACTTCTGAATTAATTGCTTATTATCTTTTATGTCTTTAATTTTCTTGCCATTTTTTGCTTGGTGTAACGTATAAACTGGTGGTATTTCTGCACTTGAAAATGTATTTATAAAGTATGTGAAATCGGCACTAAAAGATGCTTGATTAGCGCCAGCAATATCTGCTAATGCTTTTTTATCATCACCACCGCTACTAATATTATATATACCTCTATTTATAGAACCATTTTCGGTAGATTGATAGTATATCTTATCTTCATTCTGATCATACCCATAATACTTGGTTACTTCCCAGTTACCTTTTGTTATTTGGTTCATTAATTCGCCATCAGCATTATATAAGTAAATATGATTCCACCCATCCTTTTCACTTGACCAGATGAAACTATCATCCTCTAAAAAAGTTAAATTGTCTGTTATATCGACGTAGGCATCATCTGTCTCTTCTAATAAAATTGAAACTTTTTTAGTTTTAGCATTAACCGAATACATAGTTAAATGGTTTTGATGCCTGTTTAAGGTCTGCACACTCAATATATCTTTATTGTTTTTCCACTTAATTCGTGGCATATAATACGCATCGTTTAAGTCCACTGCGTCTATTTTACCACTAGCTACATCTAATAGATGCAAAGTTACTAATGAATTATTCTCTCCTGCTTTTGGGTATTTAAAAACGTGTGGCTGTTGATATAAGCCGGTTCCATAAACATCCATAGAAAACTCAGGAACTTTGGTTTCATCGAAACGTAAAAAAGCTATTTTGGTTCCATCAGCATTCCATTCAAAAGCTCTAACAAATGCAAATTCTTCTTCGTAAACCCAGTCAGTTACTCCATTAATAATTTGATTTTTCACGCCATCGACCGTAACCTGCTTGGTCTCACCATTTACAATATTAAATAAGTAAATATTATTTTCCTTTACATACGCAACTTGCTTACCGTCTGGTGAAAGCATTGGCTCTTGTATTTTAGTATCGCTTATGCGCACTACCTTTTTAGAGTCAACATCATACACATAAAAAACACCCAAAGTAGAGCGTCTGAAAATAGGTTCTATTTCAGTTGACAGTAATATCTTTTTTTCATCGGCACTAAAACTATATGCCGAAAAATTAGGGATCTCTTTTAAATCTGCAGATGATACTATAGTAGAAACCTTGTTTAAGGTATTATAGTCATATTTATCAATCGTTGAAGATTGATTTGTTTTATTAATGTTAAGAACCGTGTACTGTTTACCATTATTCATGGAGCGCAAAGCATCCATTCCTTCGGTTTTAAAAGCACCTTGATATATATCCGTTACCTCAATGTGCTTCTCCTGTGCCCAAGTAAATACACTGAAAGCAAAAACAATCAATGTAAATAAGTGTGTTTTTCGCATAAAAATTAGAATTTTGTTAAATCTCTCAAGTTTACCACAATTTCCTTTAAAAACCACCATTTACACCGAAAAAGAAACTGCTTTTAACGCTTTCATGCACATATAAAGGTTCGAGCCAATATGCTTATATTTACTCCTATAAAAAATAGAAGGCCTTTTATATAAATGCCGTATAGTTATATCAACCTTTAGAAGAAAGTTATACCTAAATGACTGAGCCGATTAGTGGTTTTTCCAAACTTACGAAAGAAGAAAAAATAGATTGGGTAACCTCCAATTACACAGAAAACAAAGAACAATCAATAAAAATTCTGCAAACGTATTGGAATCAAAATTATAATACGCAGCAATTGCATGATGAGTTTATAGAAAATACCCTCACCAATTTATACCTACCACTAGGCATTGCTCCTAATTTTTTGATTAATAATAAACTGTATGCCATTCCTATGGCTATTGAAGAAAGCTCTGTAATTGCTGCAGCGAGTAAGGCTGCCAAATTCTGGCTTAATAGAGGTGGTTTTAGAACTGAAGTTTTAGGCACTGAAAAAGTAGGTCAAGTACACTTTTTATTTAATGGAGATTTTGAAAAGCTAAGTAGTTTTTTTACTTTTTTAAAACCGCGATTAATTAATGAAAGTGCCTCACTTACCACAAGTATGAAAAAAAGAGGTGGCGGCATTAGTGATATCGTTTTAAAAAATAAAACAGGTGAGCTAAAAAACTATTTTCAACTACATGCTACCTTTCAGACAAAGGACGCCATGGGGGCAAATTTCATAAATAGTTGTCTTGAGCAATTTGCAGCAACTTTGAAAAAAGAAGCTGCTGCTTATGATGGTTTCACTGAAGAGGAAAAGAATGTTGAAGTAATCATGAGCATTTTGTCTAATTATGTGCCTAATTGTACGGTACGAGCTCAGGTTAGCTGCCCTGTAGAAGAGTTACGATTAGGCGCAGACTTATCTCCACAACATACGGCAGAAAAAATAATACAAGCCATTAAAATAGCCCAGATTGAACCTTATCGTGCAGTTACCCACAACAAGGGTGTCATGAACGGAATCGACGCTGTAGTTTTAGCAACTGGTAATGACTTTAGGGCTGTGGAAGCAGGCGTTCACGCCTATGCATGCAGAAATGGGCAATATACTAGCTTAACACATGCCGAAATAGAAAATGGAATATTCACATTTTGGATTGAATTACCATTGGCATTAGGTACTGTTGGAGGACTAACCAACCTACACCCACTAGTGAAGTTAAATTTAGAAATACTTCAAAATCCTTCGGCAGAAGATCTCATGCAAATTATTGCCGTTGCTGGTCTTGCACAGAACTTTGCAGCAGTTAGCTCATTGGTAACAACAGGTATTCAGAAAGGTCATATGAAAATGCACCTTTTAAACATCTTAAATCAACTTGGTGCTTCAACCATTGAAAAAGCTAAGTTAGTCACCTATTTTAAAACGAATACCGTTACTCATCACGAAGTGGAACTACAACTAAATACGTTAAGAAAATAAGTGTTGTGAAATGACGAAGGAACTGTATAGCAATGGAAAATTACTACTCACTGGCGAGTACGCCATTTTAGACGGTGCTAAAGGGTTGGCCCTACCCACCAAATTCGGACAGTCCTTAAAATTAGAAACATCGAACTCCGAAATATTAGAATGGAAGAGTTTAGATGAAAATGGCACTATTTGGTTTAGTGCTCAATTTTCTAAAATTGAACTAAAAACCATACATACTTCAGACGCTGATATTTCTAAAAGACTAGCACAAATTTTATTGGAAGCAAAAAAATTAAACGCTTCCTTCTTATCAAGCAAAACCGATTATAATTTAGTAGAGGCTAAACTTACTTTTCCTAGAGATTGGGGTCTAGGAACCTCATCTACCTTAATTGCCAATATAGCAAAATGGGCAAATGTGAACCCTTACCGTTTATTAGCTTCCACCTTTGGTGGTAGTGGATATGATATTGCTTGTGCTCAATACAATACCCCTATTTTATATAGAAGTAACGAATACATGCCGTCAGTGAGTAAAGTTAATTTTCAACCCAACTTTTCTGACCAACTACACTTTGTTTATCTCAATCAAAAGAAAAATAGTCGTGATGCTATCAACAATTACAGAAAATTAGATTTTGATAAAACTGTCTTAATCTCAAAAATTGATGCCATTACTGACAAAATTTTAAAGTGTAAAAATGTAAAAGAATTCGCTGTACTATTAAATACACATGAAATAATTTTATCGGAAACTCTAAAAATACCTACTATAAAAGAAACCCTATTTTCAGATTACACGAACACTATTAAAAGCTTAGGAGCATGGGGAGGTGACTTTGTTTTAGCAACCGGAACATTATCTGAAATGACTTATTTTAGAAACAAAGGCTATTCAACTATTCTACCCTATAAAGAAATGATACTATAAAAAAAGAGCATCCAAAATGGATGCTCTTTTTTTAACTATTATGTTATTCTTCTAGTAAAAAGTAGCTCTTTTATCTTCAATTTTTGCAGCATTTTTTAAAGCGTTGTATACCGAGGTATTCACACTACTTGCAGCACTAGTCTTTAGTTGATTTGCATAAACACTGTAATTATCTAATTTTGGAGCTTCTGTTTTATTTACGAGTTCGATTTTGAAAACGCCTGTATTTCCTTCAATTAAACCGGAAGTTGCTCCGTTTGCCATACCATATGCTGTACCTACAACAACAGGCTCGGCACCTGCACCAGGAATAGTTGGTGACTTAACCGTAAGTGCGGATGCGTTAGAAATAGAAACACTATTATCTGAAGCAATAGCACTCATTTCTTTCCCTTTATTAGCTGCAAGAATTTTAGCTGCTTTACGTTCTTTTCTAATAATAGGCAATACTAATACAGACGCATCTTCTGCACTCATTACACCTTCTGCATAACTACCTGTCAATTGAACAACAGCATAACCATTGTTGATGTTGAAACGTTTAACATCTCCAACTTCAGTATCTCCATTAAAAGCCCATTGAACAATATTTCTTTGATTTGTTAACCCAGGAAGGTTTTCATCTAACGCTTTGATTTTGTTTACAGGACGAACAATAAATTCAGCTTTTTTAGCTATTGTCGAAAAACCACTTTCATCATCTGTAGTTTCCATTTCAAATTTTGTCGCTTCTGTAAACAATGTGTTTATTGTTTGTTCTGAGGCAACAATTTCTCTTGTAACTGTTGCTACCTGAACTACATCTTCTTTATCGTCCACTTTAATAATATGGAATCCAAAATCAGTCTCTACCAACCCTATAGTTCCCACATTATTATTAAATGCAAAATCATTGAATTCAGGAACCATAACTCCTCTTTGGAAATACCCTAAATCACCACCTTGTGGTGCCGAAGGACCATCTGAATTATCTCTTGCCAATTCAGAAAATACAACTCCAGATTTTTTTGCTTCCTTAAGTAATTCTTTAGCTTTTGCTTCTGCCTCTTCTTTAGTTCTGTTTACATCAGGATTAGCTCTAGTTGCACCTGTGTATGCTAATAGAATATGACTTGCTTTTACAGATCCATTGGGCTTTCTAGCAATCATTTTTGAAAGCTTATAAGAACCACCGTCTTTATAAGGACCATAAATTTGACCAACGTTCAAGCTCATTAAAGTATCGGCAACGCTAGCAGGTAAATTTTTCTTAGCCTTAAAAATAGTGTCAAACTTTGTGTCAGAATTCCTGTCCAAAAAGGCAGAAACATCATTAGTATTTCTAAATCCTCTAATAGTATCGTTACGATCTGTTTGAGAGTTATATTCTACTGTGTCATCTAAAAGTTTTGAAATAGCATCTCTAATCTCACTCTCATCTGCTTCAGATGGCTTTTCTTCAAAGTATACATATTGTAAATCTCTTGCTGGATCTTGCTTATATTCCTCTTTATGATCATTAACATAATCAGTAATCTCACTTTTAGTAACCGTAATAGTGCTATCTGGAATTGACGAGTAAGGTACTCTTACATATTTAATATCCATTTTCTCGTTCGCCAACTTATAATCCAGCTCACCTTCCTTTAATGTTGCACCAACACCAGCTTTTACCATATTAAAGTAAGTCTGCTCTTTAGCCAATTGAATAATTTCATTCTCGGTTTGCAGCCAAGCCTCGTATTGTGCAGGGTTATTAACTTTCCAATCTGCTACTGTTTGCTTAAAGATATTAGGGTCGAATTGACCATTTTGGTTTTGAAATTCAGGGTTTTGTGCATATCCAGTGGTACGAAGAAAATCAACAATCTGATCTTGCTCAATACCGATACCTAAATCTTCGAATTGTGCTCCTAAAACATTCTTTCTAATTGTATTCTCCCAAACTTGGTTTACAACCTGCATAGATGAAGCCGTTGGGCCAACTCTTCTTGACGCTGTCTCTACCTCTTGTCTAAAATCATCTATAGACACATCCTCACCATTAATCTCGGCAACGGACGAACCTACTTTTTCACCTCCAAAATTGCTACTGGTAAAAACACCAGAAATAACAAATGCAAAAAGCGCCAAACCTATAATCAAGATCAACACTGTTGTACGTTTCCTTATATTTTCTAATACTGCCATTCTAATTAACGTTTAAAATAATCGTTTGTGGTTATTGGGAGGCAAAACTACCATTTTTAATTGAAATAATAAAAACTAAAAAGACACCTAATTTATTGGACGATGAACTGTTATTGTTCTTCTAAAAGTTCTATTGATACTAAATCAATTTTTGTGTTCGAAACCTCTAAAACTGTGAACTTGTAAGGTTCTATGGTTAACTCTACTTCTTTTTCTGGTATTTCCCCCAATGTATGTACCAAAAGACCCCCTAATGTTTCAAATTCATCTGAAACAGGAAGCTCTAACTTATAATTTTCATTTATATAATCTAACTCTAAACGAGCTGAAAATAGAAAATGACGCTCATCTACACGTTCTTCACGTAAATCGGTCGTATCATGCTCATCTTCAATTTCACCGAAAAGCTCCTCAACAATATCTTCAACGGTAACCAAACCAGAGGTGCCCCCATATTCATCTAAAACTACCGCTATACTTTTTCGCTTTTTCATAAGCGTGTTTAGAATATCTTGAATAAGCATTGTTTCTGGAACAAACTCTACCGGAAGCAGAATGCTTTTTAATGTCTTGGGTTTTTTAAAAAGCTCATACGAATGTACATAACCTATTACATTGTCTACCGTATCATTGTAAATCAATATTTTAGAATACCCGGTTTCAGTGAAAATTCTAGCAAGATTTTTGGGAGTTTCATGCATTTCTACAGCCACAATCTCAGTTCTAGGAACCATAACCTCCCGAGCTTTAACAGCTGCAAATTCTAAGGCATTCTGAAAAAATTGAATTTCAGTATCTACATCATCTTCCGCCTCTATTGTTTCCATCTGCTCTGTAATATAATCACCGAGCTCTAACTTGCTAAATGCTAATTGCACTTCATCACCTGAAGTACGAAAAATATACTTTAAGATTAAATCTGAAATCCAAATTATAAAATCTGAAACAAATGAAAATAACAGATAAAATATAAACGCAGGTATTGCCAATAATTTCAACAAGCTATTAGCATAAATCTGAAACATCACTTTTGGAAGAAACTCTGCCGTTATCAAAATAATAAAAGTGGAAATCAAGGTTTGAGTTAAAAGACTAAAATCTGTAATTAAAATCTTTAAAATTGCATTTTCAGTAGTCATTCCCGTAAACCAATTCATGAGAATTTCTCCCATAAAAAGACCATACACAACCAAAGCAATATTATTGCCAATAAGCATAGTTGCGATAAACTTCGATGGTTTTTTTGTTAGCCTAGTGAGCACCATAGCCAAAAAGCCATCTTGTTTTTTCTCAATTTCTATATGTATTTTATTTGCAGAAATAAATGCAATCTCCATACCAGAGAAAAATGCCGAAAGAACTAGAGAAAGAATAATTATAATACCAGCTGTACCCACTATTCTTTAGTATTATTATCTCGCTTACGCTGTTCAAACTTTTTTCTATAGTTTCTTCTAAACAAAAACATACCAATAGATACAATTGCAAAAAATATGAATAAATATGCCATATTTCGGTCCGTATTCCAATCGGTGAAAATTCTAAAAATAGAAAAACCCGCTACTATTATATATAGGTATTCAGTATACCTTAAAATGTTAATCATCCTTTTCTTCTTTTATCAACATTAGACCATAGGTTTTATGTGCATTCAAAAACTGAAGGTCTTTTTGAATATCCATACCTTCTCCATCCATCACTGTACCATCATCTGGGTTAGTAAAGGTAAACTTCTCTTGCGTAAATGCCCACTCATTTGCACGGTCATAATACAATTGAGAGGTCTCTAGCTTTTTACCATCATCCCCTTTTATGAGTACATTTCCACGCAAATCTACAATAGAAGTCGCAGAATACAATACTCCGTAATCTGCTTCTATTGTTGTTTTTTCATTTTTTTCATTAAATATCTCCACTAATAAGCCCTCTGGAAAGGTTTGGTAGGGAAATAAAAGCTGGTCAAAATCATTACGAATAGGACCAGATAAAATGGCAAGAACTTTAGAAGTGCCTTCATCTTCAGAGGCTAATTTTTCAGGAGACTCTGTATAGGTAAGCACAAAATCTTCAACCACACCTCTAGGATACACTTTTTTAGCAGCCTCATCGCCTACTCTTTTATAATTATCCTTACAAGATAAAAAAAGCATTGCCATGGTACATACCATGGCAATGCCTTTATAATTGAAAATTTGTATCATTTTTACTATAACGAAGGAACCTTTACACTACCACCTACCCAACATGAGAAGGACACAGTTTTACCAGCCATACCTGAACTAAAGATCATTTCTTTTGATGGTGCTTTTGCTAAATAACTATTTACAGCTTGACTTGAAGAACCACTTAATGATGGATCCACTCTACCTGCTTGTCTTGCCATATCTGCTGCTTTCCAGTACATTGCTCTTTTCTCAAAAGTAGTGCTACCACAATCATTTGCACTAGTAGCATACAAGTTGGCAATCAATAAATAAGCGCGACCATTTGATTGGTTTGCATCAATAGCTTTTTGAGCGTAGCTACGTGATGTAGACTTACTACCTTTTCTCTTATTAATCACGGCAACCTTATAAGCTATCTTAGATTTCTTCTCCTTGTTGGTCTCTAAAGACAACGCTTTATCGAAATCAGCAAGTGCACCTGAAGTATCGCCATTTTTCATTTTCAAAGTACCACCATATACATAAGCATCAGCAGATGGATCTAGTCTTAACTGAGCTTCAAATAATTTTTGAAACATTGGATCGTCAGTACATTCTTTGTTAAACATTAAACCTACTGCTCTTTTTACCCAAACAACATCTCCTTTTTTCTCTTCAAAACTCTTTTCGTATAAAGGAATCAAGTTACTACAATCTGCTAAAGGACCTAATTTAGAATCGATACTACCAGCAATTTTACCATAATTCTCAGAATAAGAGTTATAAGATCTTAAATGTGACTTCTCTTTAGACGTTAATGTACCAGCTTCTTCTTTTGGCAATAACTTAGAAATTTTACCAGTAATTTTTTCGTTTTCTAATTCAATTTTTTCTGTTACAGCATCATAAACATCGAAAACTTCTTGTAAATCTTTTCTACCGGCTTTATGTTCATCAACCAAACTAGAAAAATAGATATATAATGCTTTCGGATTTGTGAAGTTTTCTTGATCCTTTGTAAAAGCCTCGCTCATCATTTTATACATCTGTGCATCATCGGCCATTTTATTATCATACTTCACCAATGCTTTATCAACCATGGTTTCAGCCACACTGGTCTTTGAAACAAAA
>CAXBIJ010000044.1:0-15176 GCA_963975675.1 uncultured Maribacter sp.
CTTAATAGAGAAAATGCCAAAATAATCTAATCCATAACCAATGATTAAAATACTGGCTATACCAATGAGTACTTTCTCATTCTTATTAATTAAAAGATTCAAGAAATTAATACAAAGAACAATTGCCATAACCGCTACAGCCCATAACAATACATTTAAAACAGGGTAACTATTAAAAAGTAGTACAATTGCGAAAGGAACTATAAAAAAGAGGGTTAACAAGTTATAGATAGATGCTGCAGACCTCCCTAAAATATAATGGGCAATGGTACTTTTCTTTACTGGTGTGGTTAAGAAAGGTTTAATATCCATTACCGGTAATTTTTGCATGAAATACCTCAGAAATAACTCAATTAAAACCCAATAAATGAAATATTGGCTAATACTCCACATGGGACTTTGGTCTGGGAATATTTTTTTTAAGATAAAATACATTCCGGCTCCTGTACCCGCAAGTGATACAAGCATGTAGACTCCAAAAAATCCCATTAAAATTTTTATCCCCAAGCTTTTGCCCAGATTGGAAGACCTAAAAAATGATTTCCATTGTAATGAAGTAAACTGTTTAAACATGTGGTTGGTTTTTATCTTCAGGGTATAAGTAAGAAAAGTCTTTGGTTTGTTACAATTACTTTTCAATATTATATTCTGGGTAAACCTCAGCGAGTAATTCTTCTGCTTTAGAAGGAATAGCATACCCGCAAATCTTTAGTAATATCAACATGATTACCAAAAGAGTTGCTATAAAGAGTTGTCCATGATAAGTATCAAGCAACCCTCTTAGATTAGCCATTTGTAATAAATGTATAGGTATTAAAAATAATTGTACAGTAAGTCCTTGTCTGTATATCATTTCTTGAAGCATCCATTTTTTCGGCGCTCCATTTATTACTTTTTTTAATTGAAAAGTCCTGTATAATAGTAAAATGGCCAACGCATAAAATACACCAGCAATAGATTCAACTCTTAAATCGCCTTTAGGTAGCTCGTCGATTATTACAAAAAGGACAAGAATACCGCTAATAGCCGTCAACAATTTTGGAAGGGACCACCACGCTTTAAAAAATCGCCAGATAATCTTACGGTATTTTTTACCCATTGTTTTTTGCCGTTCCGATACTACCTCCATAAACCCAAAAACACCAAATTTTTTAAACTCCATTTTTTTAGCTTCATCAAAACTAAGTTTTGGGGAGTGTGCCCATTGCTGTTCGATGCCGTTCGCAAGGTGATCCACCAGCTCTGTTTGCAGGTCATAATGCTCCACATAATGTGCTCTGGTGAACTTGTATAGTTCTTGTATTTGGTCTTGTGTTAGTTTCATGCATTAATAGTATTAAATACTTTTAAATGCGCTTTATAGAGGGGGAAGAAAGAAAAAGAAAAAACCAACATAATAGAATACGCGAGAAATGCAACAAAATCATATTCGCCACTTTTAAACACACCAAACATATCAGTTAAAAGTGGGTTATGTATGATGTAAAAAAAACCAAATCCAACAGCCTGTGTTTTAAAAAGATAACTAAATGAACTTTTTGTTTTTGTTCTTCTTATTGCAAAATGAAGTATGACAATAATGCCAATAGCCAAAAAATAAGTATACCCGAATAAGTTTCGAGAAAATTCTAAAAAAAGGGTAATATCAAATTTTCTAGAAAGTACAGTAAACAAAATGGTTATTAAAAAAGCGATTACCGCTGTTCGATAATATATTTGTTTAAGCTCTTTTACACACTTATAAATCAACATTTTTGGGCCAGAAAATAGTAAACCTATTAATGGACTTGAATTATTTGAAAGTTCTTTCTCCCATACTAAGACAACATCTTTAAATGCCATTGAAAAAGAGACCCCATCTTCCTCCATTCTATCTTCAATAGAATTAGCCATGTGATCTAATACTTCGTTCTTCAAATCTACCTGAACTAATTCCTTCCAGTTAAGATAATTCTCTATAACATCTAATTGATTTTGTTCTAATTTCATGTAACAATTTTTAGTTAATAGTCCATTTAGGATTCACGAGTTGCTCCATATTTCGAATAAAATCTTCTAATTCAACCAAGCGATTTGTTTTTTCCTTCACTCCCTGCTCTGTTAGTTTATAATATTTACGAAGTCTATTATCTACTTTAGCGACTTCAACAACCAATAACCCTTCAGCCTCAAGTTTATGTAATGCAGGATATAATGCTCCTTCTGTAATCTTCAATTCACCCCTTGTTATTTCCTTTACTTTTTGCGTAATCTCATAACCATACATTCTACCACCTTCATCTAACAATTTAAGAATGATGGTATTTAAACTTCCCTTATATAGTTTTGAATTCGCCATTACCTTGTCTTCATTTTATACACTACTTCGTCAAAACTGACAACGAAGCTTCATGCTAAATATACATAATTTTCTTATGCATAAGATTTATAGGTATTAATTATCTCGATTTCAAAAAAATTATAGTATAGATAATTTCTAATATAAATTTTCAGAAAAATATGCGTTAAGGATTTTTTAAACTGAACAATCAAACAAAAAACTTAGAGATTTAGATTTTTTGACAAATGTCATTCTATATCGTAAAATCAATGCTTAATTTTGTACTCGATTTAAAGAAAAGATTATATGTCGCATTTTCACCCACTAACGGTAAAACATATTAAGAAATTAACGCCAACTTCTGTAGCGGTTACTTTTGCTATTCCAAAAGAATTGGCACAGACCTTCGCTTTTACAGCCGGTCAATATATTACTATTAAAAAAGAAATAAAGGGTAAGGAATTAAGGAGAGCTTATTCTATTAGCTCATCACCTGAAAAAGATGGAATTACCATTGGTATTAAAAAGGTAGATAACGGTGGATTTTCAAACTACGCTAATAGCAAATTACAAGTTGGTGATACTCTTGAAGTAATGGAGCCAGAAGGCCGCTTTATTTTCAAACCTTCTAAAGAAGTTCAAAAAATTGCCGCCTTTGTTGCTGGTAGTGGTATTACCCCGATAATGAGTATCGTGAAATCTGCTTTAGATAGTAATCCTAAAAATCAATTTGTTCTTGTTTACGGTAATAAATCATACGAAGAAACCATGTTCTACACCGATTTGGTGAAATTAGAACTAGAATATGCCAATCGATTTTTTATTTATTTTACCAACAGTCAAACCCGTGAAGACAAAGCGCTTTTTGGTCGTATAGATACCTCAACCGTTAATTATGCATTAAAGAATAAACACAAAAATGTAGATTTTAGTGCCTATTACCTGTGTGGCCCAGAAGCTATGATCAACACAGTTCAAGACACTCTGTTAGATAATGGTGTTGACAAGGATAAGATTCTCTTTGAACTTTTTACCTCAACCGAAATTAAAGAAGAGCTTCCAATTCAAGCAGAAGGATCCACCGCAATAACTGTTGTTTTAGATGATGAAGAGTTTCAATTTACCATGGACAAAAAGTCCTTGGTATTAGATGCTGTATTAAAGCAAAATATAGACGCGCCATACTCATGTCAAGGTGGTGTTTGTAGCAGTTGTATTGCCAAAGTAACGGAAGGAAAAGCAGAAATGGTGATGAATCAGATTTTAACGGATAAGGAAATAGCCGACGGATTCATTCTTACTTGCCAAGCGCATCCTACGACACCTACTTTAAAAGTTGATTATGACGATGTTTAGATTACAGCATAAATAGTATTACTGTCTTAGTAATTCGTCGGTTTTAAAATTTATAGCACCTGTTTGGTTTTATAGAGCTTTTTCGAATGTTCTAACTGCCGTTTCATACCCAATGGCATAGGCCTTTTCTATACCTCTACGGTCTAAAATACCAATATGCTCCAATTCTTGTGGTTCAATTATTAGGTTACAATTATTAATTTTCTCTCTGTTGATTGCGTAAATCATGAGTCCCGTGACTCTTCCAGTTAGTTGAAAAGAATTATTAAGGTGTTTTTTTTGCAATTTAGAAACGATAGATACATTACTACCTATCATAAAATCAACCTTCTTTTTTACAGGTTCTGAGGGAAAATTATTCATAATACCACCATCGGCATGTAAAGCCCCATTATATTGAACAGGACTAAATACTGGTGGCAAAGCTGCAGAAGCTAAAAGTGGAAGTATAAGCTCCCCTTCATTTATAAAAATTTCTTCCCCTTCTTCTAAATTCGTAGCAACTACATGCAGTTCTTTCATCAAGGCGGCAAAATTATCTTCAGGAAAATACTCCTGAAACGCCCCAATAAACCGTTCAGTATTTATTAGTCCCGGTTTTGCAACGGCAAAATAATTATATTTAAACAAGGGGGTTTCCTTAAAGAACCTAAGCATATCAACCACCGACCTATCTGAAGCATATAACGCTCCGACCAATGCACCAACACTGCTACCGGCCACAACGGTTGCTTCTACACCAAACTCTTGCATGGCTTTTATAACTCCGATATGCGCCATGCCTCTAACGCCTCCACCTGAAAGCACTAAACCCACGGTCTTAGAACCTATTTGCATCTATCTAAAATTAATTTCAAAAAAAATGCCGAGCGAATACTATTATCCGCTCGGCATAAAATTAGGCATTATAGCGGACTATGAATCCAATCCAAATGCATAATAATATTTACTTCCATCTTCATAGATACCTTCTAACATAACTCCACCCTTTTTACCTTCAAGAATATCAGCAACATCATCAATATTTTTTACGCGTTTACCATCTATATGTGTAATAATAAAACCTTCACGCATTTGGGTTTCCTTTTTAATTTTCCCTGGATATAGTTTTGTCACTTGAACACCACCTTCTAAACCGAATTTCTTAGCTAGCTCTTTATTCACGTTTTCAAAATCAGCACCTAAAAGTTTAAAAACTTCTTTCTCTTCCTTTTTAATAATACTGGTTCCTCCCTCAGAATTTTTAAGCTCAACCTCTAGCTCTTTCTCCTTACCATTTCTATTAACTACGATAGCAACTTTATCACCAGGTCTTTTACCAGCAACAATCTCTTGAAGTCTTGGCGAAGTACTAGTTTCTTTCCCGTTTACACTAATAATAATATCACCAGATTCAATCCCTGCCATATCTGCACCACTATCTTTACCTACTTGTTCAACCCAAACACCTTTGGTAAACGCAACATTCTTCTCTTTAGCCAAATTACCATCCATTGTTCTTATAGTAACTCCCAACATCCCTCGTTGAACATTACCATATTTTAATAAATCTTCGACCACTTTAGTAACAATATTACTCGGCACGGCAAAACCATAACCGGTATACGTACCTGTAGTACTTGCAATCGCTGTATTAATTCCTACCAAATTACCATCAAGGTTTACTAAAGCTCCTCCACTATTACCAGGATTAATCGCAGCATCGGTCTGAATAAAACTTTCAACCGCAAATTTATCGGTATTGATATGAATACTTCTTGCCTTTGCACTAACAATACCAGCTGTAACCGTAGAGTTTAAGCCTAAAGGATTACCCACTGCTAAAACCCACTCACCTACCTCAACATCATCTGAATTTACCAAGGCCATAGTTTTTAAATTATCAGCTTTAATCTGCAATAAGGCTAAATCTGTAGTTGGATCCGTACCTATGACCGTTGCTTTATAAGATTGGTTATTATAAAGGGTTACTTCCACTTCATCTGCATTAGCAATAACATGATTATTGGTAACAATATATCCCTTATCATAAATAATAACTCCAGAACCTGTACCAACTCTAGGTCGTGATTGCATACCTTCTGGAGATTGCCCTTTGAACATATCACCAAAAAATTCTTTAAAAGGGTCTGGTAATTCACGTGCACCTTGGTTACCGTATGAAGCTCCTATTTGCGTAGATTTAATATGGACCACAGCATCTAAAACTTTTTCGGAAGTTTCGGTAAAATCTAACGGCTTAATATTTCCTTCGTTATCGGCAGTATAAAGAACATGACTACCAGGAACTGAATCAACAACCGTAACCCCAACATCATCTTTTGTTGTTTGTTTGTTAAATTCAAGAACCCCGTAACTTACTACTAGTGCAATAATCGCTGAGAAGAAGTAAACCTTCCAAGCGCTTTTTGTATTTGTGTCTGATTTCATAATTAATAATTTTTTAATTCTTCTAGCAGCCTAGTGGCAATAGCTATGCCATTACTAGATGAGCAAATGCTAATAATTTTTTAAAATTCATTGAAATTTTAAGGATTTTTTTAGACTAAGTAGTCTGTAATCTAATAATCAAGCCGGTAATTTAGCCAAAAAGGTACGTATAGACAGTTTTTATTGTTTGTTAATCCTAAAACTGATAATTAACATCGCATTTTGAACATGAAGAACCGACTGACTAGTTTGAAACTGACATTTTGACTTAAGGTAAGAATTTCCGTAGATTATAATTTTGATATCTGTTAAACAAAGAAAACCTTTGCCATATTTTTACGTAAGTTTAGTAACAAGAAAGAAAATTTAATTGAATTCACTGCACACAACTGCAATTTTGGTATTTGCCAATTCCGCGAAGGAAGAGTTGGTAACAAAGTCTATTCCCAAAAGTGAACAATTATTCGAAAAGCTAACTAAAACAACGCTTTCAAAAGCCAAGAAAACTGGCTTACCAATATTCCATTTAACTGAAAAAGAACAAATCGGGTCAAATTTTGGTGAACGATTTACCAATGCTATAGCTGCAGTATTTGACAAAGGATTTGACAACATCATCACCATTGGTAATGACACTCCTCATTTAAAGACACAACATCTTAAAAATACAGTAAAACAATTGAAGTTAGGTAAAACCATAATTGGCCCTTCGGTAGATGGCGGATTTTACTTGCTTGGTTTACAGAAATCTAATTTTGATGTCTCAAAATTCAAAAAATTACCATGGCAGCGTTTCATTTTATATAATCAAATATCAAGATGGTTACAATCTGAATCATCAGAATTAGTAAAATTACCCGTACTACAAGATGTAGATAATGTAAAAGATTTAAGGTCTTTATTGTTATTTTCAAAAACCTTATCTACTTCATTAATACTTTTAATTATAGGCCTATTAAGCTTAAAAAATAGACTTTTTCATAAGAAATATCACTTCATAAATCTGTTTCCTAACAGATGTTTTTATAATAAAGGCTCTCCTGAGATTTCATTTATCTAAATGCGCCTTTGCCCAATACTAGGGTAAAAGTAAATCTCAGTTCAAAAGCTATTTATGAAACACATTTTTATGGTGTTGACTATGTTTATAATAACCATTGTCAATGCTCAAGAAACAATTACTGGTATTGTTACAGATACTGATGAAAATACCCTTAATTCTGGTTTTTGGAATAACATGGAAATTCTCCCAGAGGTAAAAAATAGCACAGTGAATTCCGATTTTTAGAACTCAAAAACAACAAAATTCAATACAATCTAAAACTCAAAAAAAGATGGCAAATACGTATTACGACCCAGCAGATTTAAGAAAATTTGGAAAAATTACCGAATGGAGCGAAGAACTTGGAACCAAATTTTTCGATTATTATGGTAAGGTTTTCGAAGAAGGCGCACTAAGTGCTAGAGAGAAATCATTAATAGCCTTAGCGGTTTCACATGTAGTAAAATGTCCTTATTGCATTGATGCCTATACCAAAGACGGACTTCAAAAAGGAATTACTAAAGAAGAAATGATGGAAGCTGTTCATGTTGGTGCTGCTATCGAAAGTGGCGCAACCTTAGTGCATGGCGTACAGATGATGAATAAATACGATAAATTATCAATGTAAATTTCGTTATTGGTTGTTCGTTGATGGTTGTTCGTAACAGCTATCTTCAATAATCAATACTTTGAAATTAAAATTAGTTAGTTAAAATATTGTAGATGGAATGTTCATCATAAACATCCATTATTAAGAATAAAATATTAAATGTTGTGAGGTTAAAGTTTGAAGCAAAATAAAAAATGCGAACAACGAACAACGAACAACGAACAACTAAAAAATGGCTACAAAATCATTAAAAGCAAAAGGAAACGATTTAGCAAATTCCAACAAGCAACTTGAAATACTGAATGGCGGAATTTTTGCCGATGGAGAGTTGCCCTACTTTAAGGATAAGATTGCGCAAATAGGGCATTTTCCACTTCGACCTAAAAAGCTGGAAATCCTACAAATTAATGTGGGTTATATGTGTAATCAAGTATGTGAACATTGCCATGTAGATGCAGGCCCCGATCGTAAGGAAATAATGACACGAGAAACCATGGTTCAGTGTTTAGAAGTCATTAAGAATACAGGTGCCCACACATTAGATTTAACTGGTGGTGCGCCAGAAATGAACCCTGATTTTAGGTGGTTTGTTGAGGAGGCAGCCAAAGCTGGAATTAAAGATTTTATTGTGCGTTCAAATTTGACCATTATTCGTGCAAATAAAAAGTACTACGACTTGCCAGATTTCTTTAAGAAACACAACGTACATGTAATATCTTCTATGCCTCATTATACAAGAGGTAAAACGGACAAGCAACGTGGAGATGGTGTTTTTGATAAGTCGATAAAGGCACTTCAAGAATTGAATGACAGGGGATATGGATTGCCAGGTAGTAGTTTACGGTTAGATTTGGTTTATAATCCTTCCGGAGCATATTTACCAGGCGACCAAGTAGCCATGGAAAAGGATTTCAAGAAAGCACTTAAAGAAGATTTTGATATTCAATTTCATAGCCTTTTCGCTATTACAAACCTGCCTATTGCACGTTTTCTAGATTATCTAATAGCTTCAGAAAATTATGAAGATTATATGTACTCTTTGGTTGAGGCATACAATCCGGCTGCAGTATCCAATGTAATGTGTACCAATACCATTTCAATTAGTTGGGACGGTTGGCTATATGATTGCGACTTTAATCAAATGCTAGATTTAAAAGTTGCTAGCAAGGTCAAACATATTAAAGATTATAACGAAGATTTATTAAACGATAGAAACATTATTATCTCACAACATTGTTATGGTTGTACGGCAGGCGCTGGTAGTAGCTGTCAAGGAACTGTAGCATAATAAAAAAATGAACTTATGAGTTATTTAGAAGCAACCAATAATCTATACAAGCAAGCAGCACTTACGCCAGACGTAGGTTTATGTTGTACTACAAATCCTATTTGGGAATTGCCAGGTTTAAAAATCCCAAAAATAATGCAAGAAATGAACTATGGCTGTGGTAGCACTGTTCATGCAAGAGATCTCTCTAACAATCCGAAAATGTTATATGTTGGTGTTGGTGGAGGTATGGAATTATTACAATTCTCCTACTTTAATCGTCAAAAAGGTGGTGTAGTTGGTGTTGATGTGGTAGAGGAAATGCTTGAAGCAAGTAGAAAAAACTTTATAATTGCCGAAGAGCAGAATGAATGGTTCAAATCAGATTTTGTTGATTTAAAAAAGGGTGATGCCCTTAATTTACCAGTAGATGATAATACAATTGACGTAGCAGCTCAAAATTGTCTATTCAATATATTTAAAGCCGAAGACTTAAAACGCGCCATTGAAGAGATGTATAGAGTTTTGAAGCCTCATGGGAAATTGGTGATGAGTGACCCAACTTGTGAACAACAAATGAACGAGGCATTACGAAGTGATGATAGGTTAAGAGCTCTTTGTTTAAGCGGAAGTATTCCTATAAAAGATTATATAAAGGCATTAACCGATGTAGGTTTTGGAACCATAGAAATTAGAGCTAGAAAACCTTACAGAATACTAGCTCCAAATGCGTATCCAACAGATGAATTAATCTACATAGAATCTATTGAAGTTGCCGCTATAAAAGACCCTATGCCAGAAGACGGACCATGCGTATTTACGGGTAAAGCAGCCATTTATTATGGTACTGAAGATTATTTTGACGATAATAAAGGTCATATATTATTAAAAAACCAGCCTTTGGCTATTTGTGATAAAACCGCAGGAGCACTTGCTTCCTTAGATAGAGAAGATGTATTTATAAGTGAATCTACTTTCCATTATGATGGAGGTGGGTGCTGTTAAATTCAATATCCTAATTTGATTCTATTATAAACCGTTCGCTATACGACCTCGAGCGGTTTTTTGTATAACAAAACTTACGATTTTATGCGTTAATCATCTGTTTTTCAGCACACTTAAACAGACCGCCTAGTCTGTAAACTTATGGTAAAAGCTTGCATCTTGTCGGTAAATTGTACGTTCACCGAAAATTAGGACACCTTCATCTATAAATTCTAAGGCTTATTACAATACTGAAGTTCTTTATATAGACCAATTGGTCTGATTTACCTAAATCTATATATTATGAACAAAAATCTAAAACGCATGGCCACCATGCAACGAATGCAAACTACAGGACTTGAGTTATTCTATGCTAATGGATATTATAATACAAGTGTAGATGATATTCTTAAAAAATTAGAATTATCAAAAGGAGCATTCTATTATCATTTTGATTCTAAAGAAGATTTCTTTGTACAAATAATTCAAAACCTACTTGCTCGTAAAGTATATAGTAGTTTAATAGAACCTATTGAAGGACACGAAAATCCTCTAACTTTAATAACCAACTGTTTTGATGAAGCTATGGAAACTGCTGTTCATAATGAAATGGATTTTGGTTGTATTTTGAGTAACTTTCTTACCGAATTCAATGGTAAGAATGAAGTAATCATGTACCACTTAAATGAAATTACTACCGTTTGGGAAGTTAATTTGATTTCTGCATTACAAAAAGGAAAGTTTAATGGTTATTTGGACCGACATGTTGATTGTGAAGCTGTAGCCACATTTTTAATGAGTTCTTATTTCGGAGTACGAACTTTAATGACTGGATTATCACCAAGTGCAAAAAAATATAGATTCATGACACAGCTACGCATGTATTTTAAAAGCATAGAGGCTAAAGTTGTGGTTTCCTAAATCTAATAGAACTAAACTTAAATATTTAAAATTTCATTTATCCTATTTAATACTGCCTCTGGCGCTATTGTTTCCATAACCTTATCATAACCATCAGGGTATTTGTTTCCATATATTGATGTTGGTATCAAAGGATATTTTACCCTATTTGAAAGCAAGCTGTTATTATCTGGTTGATTAAAAGGACAAAAACCTGCATACGGGTGAGTTATACCCCATAACGTGACTGTTGGCACACCAAACATCGCTGCTAAATGAGCATTACCGCTATCCATAGCTAACATAAGTTTTACGTTTGAAATTAAACCTAATTCTGCTGAAAACGAAAGTTTACCCGCTGCACTAAATACATTATTGAACTTATTTTCCCAAGCATTAAGTAGTTCAACTTCTTGCTCACCACCTCCAAATAATATTATTTTATACTTATTAGTATTATTTAGTTTATTAACAACCTCTTCCATTAAATGTAAAGGATACATTTTTCCCTTAAACGCTGCAAATGGTGCTATTCCTACGAGAAACTGATCTTCATCGTATTTTAAATGGGCTAAGTCTTTTGGAAATAATTTTTTTGGCATTACTCCCATTTCATCAACAGAAATTGTATACCCAAGCTTGGCAAAAACTTCTGAATAACGCTTGAAAGTGGACTTTAATGGTTCTATTTTTACTCTTTTAGGGTCTACTAAATTCTTCTTTTCATCCCTCCCTTTATCTATTTGTATAAATGGAATCGCCTTAAGTTTAAAAAACTGTTTTAATATACTACTCCGTAAAACATGGTGGAGATCAGCAACCATATCAATTTGAAGATTTACCAACTCTTTATATAATTTCCAAAGTCCCAATATTCCCTTATGCTTTTCTTTTACGTCAGCATTAAAAACTGATACATTAGGTATATCAGAAAAAATAGGTGCCATAAAAGGTTTAGTTAGAACGGTAATCTTAATCGATGGATATTTTTTACATAAACCTAAAATAACTGGGACGGTCATAGCAACATCTCCCATAGCAGAAAGTCGTATAACCAAAATATGTACAGGGCTATTATTTGCCACGTAATATGGGGTTTAGTTCCTCATCATTATACATTTTCATCTGCTTATATACCTTCATATACTTATTGCCATTTTCAATATCTACCAATAATTGGTCTATAGCTAAGCAGAGATCCTTCTTTTGTTCTAATAGTATATTCAGTTTCGTTTGACACTTTTGTTTATGATCATTAGAAGCATCTGAACGATAAGTTTCTTCGTTCATATGATATATTTTAAGCGCTAAGATTGACAAGCGATCTATAGCCCAGGCAGGGCTTTCGGTATTTATAGTTGCTTTTACCTTAACATCTACCGATTGGTATTTATTTAAAAAATAACTATCTATAAATTCTACCAAATCAGTTCTGTCTTGGTTGCTCGCATCAATTTTACGTTTTAAAATAAGGGCATCTTGTGGGTCAATCTCAGGATTTCGAATAATATCTTCATAATGCCACTGAACGGTATCTATCCAATTCTTTCGATAAAGAAGATGTTCAATTTGATCTTTAGGATATGGGTTCTCAAAAGCTTGATACACATCGTCCTTAATGTGATATTTTTCGATACTATTATTAAAAATTGAAAATGCAAATTCGCTAAACATAAGAGCTTTTTTACAAAGATATAGTTTATAGTTTTAAACTATAATTTGCTTGCAAAAACAACAATGGGAACCAAAATACTAGCAATCAATATAATTTCTAAAAATTTCGGCTTTTTAATTGATTCTAAATAATTGACAACGAAAATTACTGATGGAAAAAAGGTAATCATAATGGCATTTGTATTTTCTGCTGTCACCAAAAAATTAACAACTAAGCCAATTATAAACGACAGTGCAATTAATCGCATAACTATCACTTTACCCATGCCGGCTTTGCCTAAATGAATGAATGTAGTAAAAGCAAGTACCAAATTTAAAAGGGCGTAAACTGATAGTTTAAGGCTAGACCACCACTTGATAGGAAAAATAGCCTCGTAATTAATAGCAAATTCATAATGGGTTTTCATAAAAGATTCTTCATCTAATAAAACCAAAATACCGTATAAAATCATAAAAAAAGCAAATCCTACTGACAGTAATACCAGCCAATTTCTTATGTTTTTAGGGTCATAAATGTAAATTGCAGCAAACACCAAAAGAAGGTATAATATGGCCCATTCATAAAAAACGCTTGATATACATATCCAAAGACCTGCATCGAAAATTTTTAGCTTAATATTTTTTAGAGATTTTATACTCAATAATCGCCTCATTGAAAGCAACAGAAAAAAACTTGTAAATACAGCCTTACTATCTCCTAACGTTTCAGGAAAAACCACAAAAAGAAGTGTAAAAAATAGGATTGCGAAAGAGCTTGAGCCAGTCAATTTATTTCTTTTCACAATAAAATCTACCACAAAAACACTGAACAAAAGAATGCTAAGTACCAAGGTGGATGGCACAATTTCAATATCAGAAAAGGTGTAGTCTAATAGGTAAAACTGAACAGTCCAATAAAAAAGAAACAAAAAAACGAGTACAATAATGAAATTGATTGGTTTTGTTTTCTCAAAAATGCTTGAAATCATCTAAGCTTTTTATATTTTTGTCAGTAAATATAGTAATAAGATGAAATCATTTTTTGAAGGAATTGCGGATTTGTTTGTAAATGTGATATTTAAATACACAATGGATCCATTTAGATTTGCAGAAAGTTGGGCTATTTCTAATATTCTTAACTGGATGTTTATGTTAATTGGTTCAGCTGCTTTTATATATTGGATGCTTCAATTAAAGAAATATAATGATAGCGGTGAAGAAGATACATCTAGTACTTCTCACTCTTACCTATAAATTCAAAACTATATACTTATCGGATTTCATTTAGAAATTCGATAAGTATTTTAAAAACTTTATAAGTCGAAGCCTAAATCTTTTCTATAATTCATTCCTTCAAAAGAAAGCTTCGCAACATTTTGGTAAGATTTTGAAAGAGCAGATTTAAAATCGCTACCGAAAGACGTAATAGCCATTACTCTACCTCCATTCGTAACCACCTTACCATTTTTTAACGTAGTGCCTGCATGAAAGATTAATGAATCTTCTATTGTTTCTATCCCTTTTATCTCTTTACCTTTTTCATAAGCACCAGGATAACCCCCTGAAACCGTCATAACCGTAGTTGCGGTACGGTCATCTAAAAGTAACTCGACTTCAGACAATTTTTCGTTAGCTACCGCTTTTAAAAGTTCTACTAAATCATTTTTAATTCTAGGTAAAACAACCTCGGTTTCTGGGTCACCCATACGAACGTTGTACTCAATAACCTTTGGATCTTCACCAACTTTAATCAAACCGATAAAGATAAAACCCTTGTATGGCATCTTATCCTTTTTAAGGCCCTCTACCGTCGGTTTTACTATTCGTTGCTCAATCTTATCCATAAACACTTTACTCGCGAATGGAACGGGTGAAATGGCCCCCATACCACCAGTATTGAGTCCGGTATCACCTTCGCCAATTCTTTTATAATCTTTAGCCGTAGGTAAAACTTTATAACTATCGCCATCGGTTAGAACAAAAACGCTTAATTCTATACCGTCTAAAAATTCTTCAATGACCACTGTTGCACTGGCCGAACCAAATTTCTTATCCACCAGCATAGCTTTTAATTCTATCTTGGCTTCATTCAAATCATTAAGAATAACTACCCCTTTACCAGCAGCAAGCCCATCAGCCTTTAAGACGTATGGTGGGTTTAATTCTTCTAAAAACTTAAATCCTTCATTTACGGTATCTGAAGTAAAGCTTTTATATTGTGCAGTAGGAATTTGATGTCTCATCATAAACTCCTTTGCAAATTCCTTACTTCCCTCGAGGGTTGCGGCTAATTTTTCAGGACCAATAACTGCGACCTTATTCAATTGATTATCATTGAGAAAAAAATCATGAATGCCGTTTACTAAAGGATCTTCAGGTCCAACAAAAACTAACTCAATACTTTCCTTTAAAACTAATTCTTTAATAGCTTCAAAATCATTTACACCAATTGGTACATTTATTGCTATTTCTGCCGTACCTGCATTTCCAGGAGCAACGAAAAGCTTGGAAAGTTTATTACTTTGAGACAGTTTCCAGGCAAAAGTATGTTCACGACCGCCTGATCCAAGGATTAAAATATTCATACTATTGGTTTTAGCAAAAATAAACTTTG
>CAXBIJ010000045.1:0-15022 GCA_963975675.1 uncultured Maribacter sp.
AAATTTGTGAGCTTCGCCCCATCTTTAGCCATTTGGTCAAGATTAGGTGTAGAAATATCCTTAGCACCAAAAACCCCTACATCATTATACCCTTGATCATCCGTGAAAATTAAAATTATATTAGGCAATAAATCTTGTCGACTTTCAGAATTCTGTCCCGAAGTTTTATGCAAAATAAATAATGATACTATCAGCAAAAAGTTAATTTTTACAACCATTCTATTTTTTTTAACACTAATAAAAGTAAATACTAAAAATTAAATGAAGCTAACAATGTAAATTTTAATAATTTCAAAGAATAGAAAAACGTATTTGCTGTCTTTAAACCATTACTATCTTAAATGAAAATTTCACTTCTTTTTAGTACAATTATTGTTTTTGGCCTATTGTTTAGTTGTAACAGAGAAAAAGCAAATCCGAAACCCGTAGATATTGTTATAAGTTCAATGTCAGATACACTTCCAGTTTTAACTCTTCCAGAAGATGTAGACCCAGAAAATGAAGATTGGGCGGGTATAGACCTTGAACCGAAATCACCTGTTCTTCCACTTTACCCTGAACAAGAAGCAGCAAAGTTTTTACTACCTGAAGGATATCACATAGAACCCATATTAACAGAACCCCAAATTGAGCAACCAGGAGCCATTTCTTTTGATGGAAACGGTAGAATGTACGTATTAGAATTAAGAACTTATATGCTATCTGCAGATTCTGATGGCACCTTAGACCCAAAGAGCAGAATCTCTAGATGGGAAGACAAAGACAATGATGGCATCTATGAAACAGGAACTGTATTTGTTGATAGTTTAATTTTTCCTCGGTTTGTATTGCCATACGGCAAGGATTGTATTTTAACAATGGAATCTGATACAGATAATGTGTATAAATATACAGACACCAACGGTGATGGCAAAGCAGATAAAAAGGAGTTTTTTACCAATAAATATGGTAGATCCGGCAATGTCGAGCATCAACAAGCATTTATGTACTATGGTATGGATAATTGGCTATATAGTACGGTAAATGCATTTAGGATCAAAGAGACCCCTAATGGCGTAATTAGAGAGAAAACCGGCTACAATAGAGCACAATGGGGTGTAACTCATGATGATGATGGTAAATTATGGTTTCAAGGTGGTGCTAGCGGCGTACCATCACATTTTCAATTTCCCATTCATTATGGTAATTACACGATTGAAAATGAACTGGCTGATGGGTTTGAAATTCCTTATGGTGCTGCCATAAAAATTGCTGATTTACAGGAAGGAATGGATAGGGTTCGACAGCCAGATGGTTCTACAAATCGAGTAACTGGCTCTGCAGGTAACGATATTTACCGCGGTGATCGTTTACCAGCCGAATTATATGGTCAATATTTCTATGGCGAACCTGTTGCAAGAATCGTAAGGCAAATTAACCCAGTAGTTACCGAAGGTTTAACCACACTACATAATGCCTATCAAGAAAAACAATCTGAATTTCTTCGATCTACAGATCCGTTATTCAGACCTGTAGACATGACCACTGCTCCCGATGGTACATTATACATTACCGATATGTATCATGGTATTATTCAAGAAGGGCAATGGGCACAAAAAGGCACCTATCTGAGAACCAAAATAGAACAATACCAATTAGACAAAGTCATTGGACTAGGTAGAATATGGCGTATTACCCATGATAGCAAGGAGCGTGACAAGACCCAACCTAAAATGTTCGAGAAAACTCCGGGTGAATTGATAAGGTATTTAGAACATCCGAATGGTTGGTGGCGAGACAAGGCACAACAATTAATTGTTCTTTCACGTGACCAAAGTACTGTGCCAGAGCTGAAAAAAGTAGCATTATCAAATAAAAATCAATTCGCAAGAACCCATGCAATTTGGTGCTTAGAAGGACTTGGAGCACTACAAACAGACCTATTAAAAACACTTTTTCAAGATCCTAACCCTAAGATAAGAATACAAGCAATTCGGGCCAGCGAAACATTGTATAAATCTGGGAAAAAAAGTCTTGCAGCTTCTTATTTAAAATTATTGGAAGATGACAATATTGATGTAGCGCTACAAACCATGTTAACCGTTAAGTTTCTTGAGGTACCTGATTATCAAAAAGCACTTTCCAAAATTGTAAAAACCAATCAAGCTAAAGGGATTCAAACGGTTGGAAATCAAATATTAACACCGGTAAAACAAGAAAATCGTTGGAATCAAAATGAAGTTCTCTTAACTGATGTACAGCAAGAAAGTTTGGAAAAAGGTAAAGTGATATTCAATGAACTTTGTGTACAATGTCACGGCAACGATGGTACAGGAACTCCTTTAGGGAACGGAGCCGTAATGGCTCCACCTTTATCTGGATCAGTGCGTGTACAGGAACATCCAGAATATATCATTAAAACCATTCTTCATGGTCTAGAAGGTGCAATAGATGGCAAAACATATGCCGCTGGCATCATGGTAGGAAACAAAGAACAATCTGATGATTGGATTGCTGCAATCGCCTCTTATATTAGAAACAACCTATCTAACGAAGCTTCAATGGTAACAAGTGAATATGTGGCCGAGGTAAGAGCGAAAACCATTGACCAAAAAGGCACCTATAGGTATAGTGAGTTAATACAATCTGTACCGACTCCGTTACCGCTACAACCTGATTGGCAGGTTACGGCGAGTCACACAGCGCCTAATCGAATTGGAGGAACAGCTTCGCCAAAAAGTGCATTTAATTTTGAAGGATGGACTACCGGTGAAAATCAAAAAGAAGGCATGTGGTTTCAAATTGAATTTCCATACGCTTTAGCGCTTACAAGTTTACAATTCAATTCCCCTCCAATATCAAGAGGTTGGAGAGAAGGTTCACCACCACCATTACAAACGTTCGCAAATTCCTATGAAATATCGACTTCTAAAGATGGCAAAAATTGGGTTGTACTGGATAAGGGCGATGGAACAGACCAAGATTATAAATTAGATTTCAATCCGGTTTTGACAAAATTCCTAAAATTTAAATTGACATCTACCGTAGAAGATGAGAATGAAATTCCATGGCGTATACGACAGTTAAAACTATATGCTCTAAACACCAAAAAAGAACTATTTAAATAAAACTATTTCAATTTTTTACAGCACCAAAACCCATTATCATGAAAACAAAAAAATCAATTCAACAACGAAGGTCTTTTCTTAAAAACGCAACAGCGTTAATTGCTGGCACAACCCTATTAGGACCTTCAGTTTTTGGAGCACCTAGTTTTCTGAATTTTACACCACAACCAAATTCCAAGATTAAAGGCGTTCAATTGGGTCTTATTACCTACTCTTTTAGAACAATGCCAGACCAAAGTGCTGAAGCTACATTACAGTATATTTTAGATACAGGAATAAATGCAATAGAACTTATGGGAGACCCCGCAGAACAATATGCAGGAAAACCAGAAAGTCCCGTAAACAGAATGGCTTTTTATGGTCTAATGAGGCGTAAAAGGAATAACGAACTTAATGATGAAGAGGAAAAAGAATTTCTAGAAATGCAATCGAAAGTAGAGGCATATAATAAAACCGTTGCAACTTGGCGAGCTACAGTCTCGATGGAAAAGTTTGTAGCGCTTCGTAAAATGTATAATGATGCTGGTGTAACCATTTATGCTTTTAAGCCAAATGCCTTTGGAAAAGACAATACTGACGAAGAAATTAATTGGGGAATGAAAGCGGCAAAAGCTCTAGGTGCTAGTCATGTAACTTTAGAGCACCCTAGTGATGACGCCCACACGTTGAAATTGGGTCAAATGGCAGAAAAACATGATATTTTCGTAGCATACCATGGTCACGAACAGCAAACACCCACTTTTTGGGATACCGCCTTAGAACAATCTAGCCATAATGCTTTAAACTTAGACCTAGGCCATTTTGTAGCTGCAGGAAACGCAGCTCCTCTAGAAATTGTAACCAAAAAACACCGCCACATTAAGAGTATGCATTTAAAGGATAGACAAACTCCTGAACATGATAAGGGTAATGTTTTATGGGGTACCGGTGACACACCAATTGTTGAAGTACTACAATTAATGCGAGACAATAAATATAAATTCCCAGCAACTATTGAACTAGAATATGATATTCCAGAAGGGTCAGATGCGGTTCAAGAAGTTAAGAAATGTTTAGCTTATGCTAAGAATGCTTTAGAAAGTTAATTAAGGTATAGGTCGACCAAACCTTCAGGTGTTTTCACGAAAACGGTTTGGTTTTCACGATCTACCTTAGTTACAATATCATCATTGATAGGAATCAACAATTGCTTGTCTTCTTTTTGTATTTCAAACAAAGCTTGTGCTGTAGTATCGTTTACACTTTGTATAATACCAATATCACCACGTACAGAGTCTATTACAGTGAACCCTATTACCTCGTGATAATAAAATTTATTCCCTGTAAGCTTTGGTAACTTTGTTAGTGGTAGATAGAGACCACATTTCATAATACGGTCTGCATCAGATTCTGACTTTACTTCTTCAAAATCTATACGAAGTAGATTAGATTTATGAAGGCGACATCTTTTAATAAAAAATGGAACCAGATTGTTTCCTAAAGAAACGAATACTGATTCCATGTTTTCGTATATCTCGGGGTCATCGGTATCTAGTTTTACTAGCACCTCACCTTTGAAACTATATTTTGAAACGATATTACCTAGGTAGAAACAATCTTCCTTTTGCATCGTTTCTTAAAAATTATGCTTTATCTTCTTCAGCAGCAGGAGCTTCTGGAGTTGCATCTGCAGCTTCAACAACTTGTTCTGGCTCACCAGCAGCTTCAACAGCCTCTACCTCAGCTTCAGCACTTTCACCTTCTGGAGTTTCAGGAAGTAATGCAGCAGCAGCTTCAGCAGCACGCTTTTCATTTACTTCTTTTTCTGCTTTTAATGCAGCAGCTCTAGCGTCAGCTTTTACTTTATCTAAACCACCTACTTTATCAGCGATAGCTTGTTCTTTTTCAGAAACCCAAGTATTGAATTTTTCTTCAGCTTGCTCTTCTGTTAAAGCACCTTTACGAACACCACCTAATAAGTGATGCTTTAAAAGTACACCTCTATACGAAAGAATAGCTTTTGCAGTATCTGTAGGTTGTGCACCATTTTGCAACCATTTTACTGTACCATCAATATCAAGTTCAATTGTTGCAGGGTTTGTATTAGGATTGTAGATCCCTAATTTCTCTAAGAATTTACCATCTCTTTTAGCTCTTGCATCTGCTGCAACTACCCAATAGAATGGTTTTCCTTTTTTACCGTGTCTTTGTAATCTAATTTTTACTGGCATATCACATTAATTTGTAGGGTGCCCGACCCTTGGTTATTAATTCTTTTTATTTCGCTTACTCTTAAGCGGGTGCAAATATACTCGATTTTAATTAATACACAATCAAGATTTACAGTTATTTAAATAGCAATCAACTTCATTATTTAACTCAAGTAAATATATCCGTAAAATTGCTCATATATCTAACATAAACTAGTGCATCCAGTCATTTACTTTATCCCTAAATAAGCCATAAACACTCTGTTATTCATTTAGTATAGGTGACCAATAGCTGTAGAATCGATTTCTTTAGTTAATAACTCCTAGCAACTCCACTTTTTCAACACCTTACTTTTTAGTAATTTTATAAGCACTTTTTAGGCCAATGAACAGGCCTCTTTTGAACACTCATAAAATTCGCTATGTACCTTATTTTTGATACCGAAACCACCGGTCTTCCTAAAAATTGGAATGCTCCTTTTACTGACACGGACAACTGGCCACGTTGCATACAGATTGCTTGGCAATTGCATGATGACATGGGGATGTTGATTGAGCATCAAGATTATTTGGTAAAACCAGACGGGTTTACCATTCCGTTCGATGCAGAGCAAATTCACGGCATCTCGACCGAGTTGGCAGAACAAAAAGGTATTCCGCTAGCAGAAGTTTTAGAGAAGTTCAATAGTGCAATGTCCAAAACCAAATTTATTGTTGGCCAGAATGTCAAGTTCGACCTTAATATTATGGGTGCAGAATTTCACCGTTTAAGTGTTGAAAACCCATTACAAGAACTTCCTGTTTTAGATACCTGTACAGAACACACGGCTAAATTGTGTCAAATACCTGGTGGCCGTGGTGGTAAATTCAAACTACCCACCCTTACAGAACTTCATCAGTATTTATTCGGTGTACCTTTTGGGGAAGCGCACAATGCAACTGCCGATGTTGAGGCTACCACACGTTGTTTTTTAGAGCTCATTAGAAAACAACAATACACTACCGAACAATTAGATGTTCAGCCCGATTATTTCAAAAATTTCTCGGAAGCCAATCCGAAAGAAATTGAACTTATTGGCCTTAAGCACATCAACCTTAAAAAGGCATCTAAGAAAATTTCAGATGCGCTGTGGGCGAAAGATACTGGCGGTGTTTCTAAAGAAGAGATAAAAGAAAATATTAAGACCCTAGAAGATGCAACCTTTGCCCATCTTCATAACCATTCCCAATTTTCGGTATTACAATCTACTATTTCCGTTAAAGATTTGGTCAAAGCAGCTGGTGATGCAGAAATGCCGGCAGTTGCAATAACTGATCATGCCAATATGATGGGCGCGTTCCATTTCGTAAAGGAAATAGGTGCATATAACAAATCTGTTCAAGCTAAGAATGCTGAAGCCATTGAAAAAGGTGAGGAACCTACGGCAAAAGAAGTAAAACCAATTATCGGCTGTGAATTCTTTGTCTGTGAAGAACATACCAATAAAAGTGTTAAGGATTACGGATATCAGATTGTTTTATTAGCCAAAAACAAAAAAGGATATCACAATTTGGCCAAAATGTCCTCTATCGCTTACACGAACGGGTTTTACTACGTGCCACGTATCGATAAAAAAGTGATTCAACAATACAAAGAAGATATCATTGTGTTGACTGGTAACTTATATGGCGAAGTACCCGGCAAAGTATTGAACGTTGGTGAACACCAAGCTGAAGAAGCCCTAATTTGGTGGAAACAAGAATTTGGTGACGACCTGTATATGGAACTTATGCGCCATGGCCAGGAAGATGAAGAAAGAGTCAATAAAGTATTACTTGAGTTTGCCAAAAAACATGAGGTTAAGTTAGTAGCAACAAACAATACCTATTACTGCGCCAAAGAAGATGCTGACGCCCATGATGTTTTGCTCTGCGTAAAAGACGGAGAAAAACAAGCTACCCCAATTGGTCGTGGAAGAGGTTATAGATACGGCTTACCGAATCAAGAGTACTATTTCAAGTCTCAAAATGAGATGAAAGAACTCTTTAAAGATTTACCAGATGCTATTTTAAACGTCTCAGAAATTCTAGAAAAGATTGAACCGTATGAATTGGCTCGTGATGTATTGTTACCTGTTTTCGACATCCCAGAAGAATACAAAGACCCTGAGGATGCGAAAGATGGCGGTAATCGGGGTGAAAATGCCTATTTAAGGCACATCACTTACGAAGGTGCTAAAAAACGATATCCTGAAATTACACCGGAAATAAGGGAACGTATCGATTTCGAATTAGACACCATTCGAAACTCAGGTTACCCTGGTTACTTTTTGATTACAGAAGATTTTATTCGAGAAGCACGAAATATGGATGTCTCCGTTGGTCCTGGTCGTGGTTCTGCAGCGGGATCGGTAGTTGCCTATTGTTTGACCATTACCAACATTGATCCGTTAAAATACGATTTGCTTTTTGAGCGTTTCTTGAATCCGGATCGTGTGTCTATGCCCGATATTGATATTGATTTTGATGACGAGGGCCGTAGTAGGGTTATGGACTATGTAATCAAGAAATATGGCGCTAACCAAGTAGCTCAAATTATCACCTATGGTACCATGGCAGCTAAATCTTCAATTAGAGATACGGCTCGTGTTCTCGATTTACCGTTGAGCGACTCCGATAGAATTGCAAAGTTGATTCCGACCATGTCCAAATTGAGTAAAATTTTTGGACAAAGCGAAGCCGACTTAAAAAAGAAATTTAGGGCCGATGATTTAGAAAAAATACATCAGCTTTTAAACATACATGATGGTGATGACCTAGAAGGCCAGACCCTTAAAATGGCACGAACATTAGAAGGTTCTGTGCGTAACACTGGTATTCATGCCTGTGGGGTGATTATTACCCCAAGTGATATTACCGATTTCGTACCCGTTGCTACGGCCAAAGATTCCGATTTATATGTAACCCAATTCGATAACTCTGTTGTTGAAAGTGCCGGCTTACTGAAGATGGATTTCTTGGGATTAAAAACCTTGACCTTAATTAAGGATACCGTAAAAATTGTAAAGGCAAAACATGGTATTGATTTAGTGCCAGATGATTTTCCGCTGGATGATGAAAAGACCTATGCGCTTTTTCAACGAGGAGAAACTGTTGGGGTTTTTCAATACGAATCTCCCGGGATGCAAAAACACATGAAGGATTTAAAGCCTTCCGTTTTTGATGACCTTATTGCCATGAACGCCTTGTATCGACCTGGTCCAATGGAATACATTCCAAGTTTCGTAGCGCGTAAAAACGGAAATGAAGAAATTGCCTATGACCTTCCTGACATGGAAGAGTATCTAAAAGAAACCTACGGAATAACCGTGTACCAAGAGCAAGTGATGTTGCTGTCGCAAAAACTGGCTGGCTTCTCTAAAGGTGATGCCGATGTTTTGCGTAAAGCGATGGGTAAAAAGATATTCGCTTTACTACAAAAATTGAAACCTCAGTTTTTAGATGGTGGAGAGAAAAAAGGACATCCGAGAGAAATATTAGAAAAAATCTGGAAAGATTGGGAAGCCTTTGCTGCGTATGCATTCAATAAAAGTCACTCTACCTGTTATGCATACATCGCATATCAAACTGCCTATTTAAAAGCCCACTACCCTGCCGAATATATGGCAGCCGTATTGAGCAACAATATGAACGATATTAAGCAAGTTACCTTCTTTATGGAAGAATGTAAACGTATGGGCTTAGATGTACTGGGGCCAGATGTGAATGAATCTTATTACAAATTTGCCGTAAACAAACAAGGTGCCGTTCGTTTTGGCATGGGCGCTGTAAAAGGTGTGGGCCGTTCTGCTGTAGAGACTATCGTTAAAAATCGTCAAGAAGATGGTTCTTTTAAATCAGTATTTGACTTAACAAAACGAATAGATCTTAGGGCAGCGAATAAGAAAGCATTTGAAAATTTGGCGGTAGCAGGTGGTTTCGATTCTTTTGGCACCTCACATAGAGCACAATATTTTCACGATGAAGGCGATGGAATTACCTTTTTGGAAAAGGTTATTAAATACGGGGCAAAGTTTCAAGAAAACGAAAACTCGGCACAAGTAAGTTTATTTGGTGATGCCAGTGAAGTGCAAATTCCAGAACCTATGGTACCACCTTGCGAGGAATGGGGAACCATGGAAAAATTACGGAGAGAAAAAGAGGTAGTAGGCATCTACATTTCTGGGCATCCGTTAGATGATTTTAAAACAGAAATAAAATCTTTCTGCAATGCCAATGTTGCCTGTGCTACCGATTTACCGAGTTATGTAAACAGAGAACTTACCTTTGCTGGGGTTATCACCGATGTGCAGCATAGGGTTTCTAAAAATGGAAAAGGTTGGGCAGCATTTACCATGGAAGATTATACCGACTCTTTTGAATTCCGGATTTTTGGTGAAGAATATTTGAAATTCCGGCATTTTCTTATGATTAATTCTTTCGCTTATGTAAAGCTATTTGTTCGTGAGGGTTGGACAAATAAAGATACTGGCAAGAAAGGTGACCCAAGAATGCAATTCAATAGTTTTATGATGCTGCAAGAGGTCATGGAAACCTATGCGCGAAAATTGACTATAAAGTTAAACATCACCGAATTGGAAGAAAACAAAGTACTTCAGCTAAAAGACACACTTGTAAATCACAAAGGAGAGCATCCAATTAATTTTATAGTGTATGAAATGGAGGAAAAAATAAAGGTGAATTTATCGAGTAGAAGACAAAAAGTGCAAATTTCAACTGAATTATTACATTGCCTTGAAGAACAAAATGTACACTATAAATTGAATTAAAACAACAATACTAATTTGAGTCTGAATTTCGTTAACAACACAATTCTATTTCATACAAGACAAATAGCCGCCGTAAAACCTAAAATTAGTTCAGGATACGTGAAAACTTGCTAGATAAATAGATAAATTAGCTTGATACCTGAATAGGTAAAACGAATCGTGACCTCGTAAGGAATCGGAAGAATAATTGACTAAATTTGCATAATCAATAAAAGTAAATAAGATGGCATTAGAAATAACAGATGCTACTTTTGACGAGGTAGTTTTAAAAAGCGATAAACCAGTAGTAGTAGATTTTTGGGCAGCATGGTGTGGTCCTTGTAGAATGGTTGGTCCTATTATTGACGAAGTTAGTACTGAATATGAAGGCAAAGCTGTTGTAGGTAAAGTAGATGTTGATGCAAATCAAGAATTCGCTGCAAAGTACGGTGTACGTAACATACCAACAGTATTGGTATTTAAAAATGGTGAAATTGTAAGCAGACAAGTAGGTGTTTCACCTAAGAAAGTTTACACAGATGCTATTGACGCCGCTTTATAAGCTGTCTATATAAAATATAATTTTCTTAAAAAAGAGGATGTCTAAGAAGACATCCTCTTTTTTTTACCTAAATCTTAGTATTTCAACCATTGGAAGGTAGGGGGCAATTACTATCTTTAATCTTGTGAACTTACAATCAGAATTAAATAAATCATCTTTATTCTCTAATCTTGAACTACTTGCCAATCAAGTAGTAGAAGGGTTTATTAGTGGTATACACAGAAGTCCGTTTCATGGCTTTTCTGCAGAATTCGCAGAACACAAAATTTACAATAACGGGGAAAGCACCAGACATATCGATTGGAAACTATATGCAAAGACCGATAAGTTATATACAAAGCGCTACGAAGAAGAAACCAACCTTAGGTGTCATATGATTTTAGATAATTCCGCCTCTATGTATTATCCCGAGGTTGAAAATCTAAGTATTGATTCATTAAATAAAATCGGATTTAGTGTTCTAGCCATAGCAGCTTTGATGAACATTCTTAAAAGGCAGCGAGATGCCGTTGGCTTAAGTATCTATTCAGACAGTTATAATTACTACGCCCCAGAAAAGGGAAGTGAGCGACATTTTCAAATGTTATTGGCACAATTAAGCGAGATTGGTAAAACAAAAAATCCGCCAAAAGAAACCAAGACCTATACCTATCTACATCAGATTGCAGAAAATATAAAACGCCGTAGCCTCATATTTTTGTTCACTGACATGTTTCAAACCGAAAAAGATGATGCCGAATTGTTTGAAGCACTTCGTCATTTGAAATATAATAAGCATGATGTGGTCCTTTTTCACCCAATGGACAAGCAACATGAATTATTTTTCAATTTTGAAAATACTCCAAAACGATTTATTGATGTTGAAACAGGTGAGCATTTAGATCTTTATGCAGACAATATCAAAGAGGCTTATCATAAACAAACAAGTGCCTATGTCGCTGATATTAAGATGAAATGCGCTCAATATAAAATTAAATATGTAGATATAGATATTAAAAGTGATTTCTCTACAGTTCTAAATACGTTCTTAGTTGAGCGAAACAAATTTCTTTAGAGTAAAAAAATTTAAAGAAAATGTTTGTGCAATTCAATAAACAACATATATTTGCACTCGCTAAACGCCACGGTCTGGTAGTTCAGTTGGTTAGAATACCTGCCTGTCACGCAGGGGGTCGCGGGTTCGAGTCCCGTCCAGACCGCAAGAAGCTCTCAAGAAATTGAGAGCTTTTTTCGTTTATAAAAATTTCTCTTTAAAAAACAACAGAGGCTTGAAGCTTAACATCGCCTATCCTTCGACAGGCTCTGAAAAACTATCTAAAACGATACCAATATCATTTGTACGGTTCGCTAAAAGAACACCTTCAATTTTTTTACTACAATAACTTCATAACTTCAACGTTTTATATGTATTTTCTCACAAAAATACCTCCGAAGTATGAAATTGCCATCTTTAAGCATTAAAGTATGTCATTTGCTTTTCATTATGCTTAATACCTTCCTAGTTGGAGCACAAAGCGTTCAACAACTTCAATATTTGATTTCTCAATCAGAACTTACTAAGAAAGAGCAAATAAATATCTTATATACACTAAGCCGAGAATTAACCTATGTAGACAATATTAAATCTCTAGAATACGCTGAAGAGTCTTTACGATTAGCAACCGAGATTAACGATATTGAAGGCATCGCCTATAGCTATAGAATACTTTCCAGCATCTATGCCTTAAATGATAATTATTATATGAGCATGGAGTTTATCCAAAAGGCTATTGATATTTTTGAAAATCGGGGTGATGAGAAAGGAATAGCAAATTGCTATATTTCATTAGGCCATATATATCGTTACCTAAATAATCGTGAACAGGAAATAAAATTTCATAAAAAATCCTTTGAATCTTTTAAGAGACAAGGTATTACTGAACGCATTGGGGTCTCAGCACATAATTTAGGTGAGAGTTATTACAACAACAAGGAGTTTGCTAAAGCTGAAAACCTTACTAGATTGGCTATACAAATCAATGATTCCATTCTTAATTTTCCCGTGCTTTCAAATTGCTACAAGGTAATGGGACTGATTAAAGAAAATAAAAACCAACCAGACTCCGCTAGTTATTATTTTAATAAAGTTATTACAATATCAGATGAACTAGGAGATAACGCACAAAAAGTAGCTACCGTTGAAGCTTTGATACACTTGGCTACAATGGCCAAATCAGCTAAAAACTATACCCTTGAATTTAAGTACCTTAAACAAGCCGAAGTATTTTGTAAAAAATTCAATTTAAAAAAACTCCTACTTACGGTTTATAACGAAATGCAAACGTTCTATTTAAATCAGAATAAACTTGAGAAAGTAAAGTTTTATCTTAATGCATACCGTGAACTTTCAGATAATCTAAATAGTGTCCAATTGGAAGATCGCAACAGACTTACCGCAAGTATGTCCTCAATCCATCAACTAAACAAAACAACCGAGAAACTCCAAAAAGAAAATGCGGCCCAAGTTTCTACTATATTTTATCGAAATATTAGTTTATATATCACCTCTTTTTTTTTGATTGCTCTATTTCTAGTTTTAAGAAAACTTAAAAAAACTAATAAGGAACTTAAGTCCCAAAACGACATAATCAATGAACAGAAATCTGAATTACACGAACTTAATGCCACTAAAAATAAGTTCTTTAGCATCGTTGCCCATGATTTAAGGAGTCCTTTAGCTTCTCTAAAATCCTTTAGCTCCGTTTTGGTGGACCATATTGATTTTATAAGCAAAGAAGAAATTCAAAGTATGGGGGCAAAACTCAATACATCCTTGGATAACACTCTTAAGATGGCGGACAACCTGATTATCTGGGCGCAAAGCCAAATGAATTTAATCGAGGATAAAAAGGAAATCATAAACCTTAGGGAAGTCGTTAATGAGATTTGTGATATTTTCAAAGTAATTGCCCATAATAAAGAGGTAAGTTTAATAGCATCCGTAACGGGTGATCCTAATATTATAGGGGATAAGAATCAGATTGAATTTGTGATTCGTAACTTAATCAACAATGCCATTAAGTTCACCCCAAGAATGGGTAAGGTTAATGTATCGGTAACCCAAATTTCAAACCAAATTAAAATAATAGTTTCAGATACTGGTGTTGGAATGTCGTCTGAGTTCAGTAAAAATCTTTTTTCCATAGAAAAACCTAAAGGAATTCCTGGTACCGAAGGAGAAAAAGGTAGCGGCCTTGGCCTTGTGTTAAGTTCTGAATTTGTAAAAAGAAACGATGGGGAAATTCATATTATTAGCAAGGAGGCTATAGGTACAATCATTACTGTTTCTTTTTCTAGTGGCCGAAAAAAAGCCTAATTCAGTTAATACAGCACCAAAAAACTCGCCCGAATGTGGGGAAGATTCTTTCTCAGGCAAAAGGTCTTACTTTAAGACGAAGTATCGATTAATTGAATTTTAAGATTTGCAGCAGGGTTTCCTAACTTACCCTTAATTCTCTCTTTTGTTCTTTCTAATTATACTTTCAATTTAAAGAGAATCAAACTTAAGTTGTATACAAAACATTTGCTATATAAGTTCCAAGTTAAGAATTAGTATAAAAAGAATGTATTTAAAGACTTTATATATTTCATTATTTTGAAAGGTAATGTACCAAATTTCTAATAAGTCAATTATCTAAAGCCTAAGAATTCATGCAAATAAAGACTAAAACATGCTTTAGATAGGACCACATGTCAAGACCAATCTTGTTACCAATGAAAGTAATTACAAAATTGTACGGGTTTTGTAACTTTACTTTAAAGAGATGGCATGAGCTCTTCAGAATTTAACAATCCAAAAAAAGTGCTTTTCGAAGAGACTACGATGCATGGGGAGAAAACTAGGTAAATGACTTAAACATAACTAAAATTTATCTTAATAATCCTGAAAATAATTTCTCCAAATCTGATGGTTTGAACTAAATAAGCCAATACGTAAAGACTTTTATTGAAGAACGTTCTCAACCTGAACCTATACCAAAATTGTTAGACAAAATTGATGTTTGCACTTTTGAGAATGGCGCTTGGGTTACCTATGGTCCGCAGAATTCAATACATGGACAAAAAAGGGAGAGTGGAACATTGTAGGTATGCATACAACCATTTACGAATTTAATACAGATTGATAAAAAAAACCCTTATTAACAATGCTTCTTATGAAAAGCGTTAGTCAACTAAACTATAGTTCAAATAAAGGATGTACTAAGCGATGAGTACTAAAAAAGCCCCTTAGCACACCATAGATTCAGTATGTTAAGAAGAAAAAATCTAGTCTCTCTAGACCGAAAAAAAACCTTCAAGAAATTGAGCGTTTTTTTCGTTTATATAGATTTCTCATAG